>CAZGPZ010000044.1:0-8481 GCA_964527385.1 uncultured Candidatus Saccharibacteria bacterium
TTACTGGATGGGCGACCCGCACAATGAACTGGTCGATGACCGGAATGGCATCGACGAATCTATCAAGCCTTTGATTGATACAGAGCAGATAATGCTCGTAGCAACGGACGCCCAAGTTACGCCTGAGATTCGCCTTATCCCTACTCCTGGCCACACTCCATATCATGTAAGTGTCATGGTTGAATCTGATGGCGAGTCCGCGCTGTTTGCCGGCGACGTTTTTCACCATCCATGCCAGATAGCGCGGCCTGAGTGGATGAGTTTCGACACCGATGAAGCAAGCGCTCTTGCTTCCCGAAGGAACGTATTGCGGCAATTTGGCAACAGCAACACCGTGATTTTTGGCGCACATTTCTCTTATCCGGTGGGCGGGAAGATTGTCCTGTCAGATGCAGGCTACGAGCTTAGGCCATAGGCCGTACTTACTACGAAGATATCATGGGCGTGAGCGCACGGCGCTTCATGCAGGACCGGTCTCGTTGGCTGGGAAGTAGTCTTCGGGGCTCCAAGGCGGTGTGGACTTTACGCTGAACCGGGTCGCATTGCCAATGACATAGTGCCGCTGGCCCGGGGAAATCGTGAGTGGTGGGTCGCCTTCGTGCATGACATGTTCGGCACCATCAACAAACACGCGCAACACGCCCTCCTCGACCTCATACACTTCAGTGGTTTCATGGTGCTTATGCTCGTGCGCCCTGTCAGCAATGACATCGGCGTGGCTGCTCAAGCCATCATCCGACAAGCCCAGCTCGGCTATGAGCTCGGTAACTTTGCCGCCGAACATCGACGATGCGACTATATTCGCGCCTGGGTGTAACTTCTGGAGCCGTGCTCGTTCTTCTGCCGCGTCCATGCCAATCCCTTTGATCCTTTCTTCGCTTAATGGGTCCCAATTATCGTCGAAAACCATTCGTTGGGCTTGCGCGTTGCCCAATTGGTCTTCATACGGCAGCTCTGCCTCGGTTGTTGGCGGGGGCGAGCCAGGCTGCCTGTACTGTCGCATACCTAGCTTAGAAGGTAACCCATGAGAGACTACAGCGACATGCTGGCCGGGGGATAATGCGCGTTTGATCATGGCAAAAGCCAGGCCATATCGTGCCACAGCCTCTGCAAATGGCTCTTGGCCTGCCTCTGTCGCATATAAATCGTAGCCTCGCCCCGTGGGTTGCCTTGGCAAGTCGGCTAGTGGCGTGCCAAGCAGCGTTCCCCAATCGGGTTCCCTGAGGTCATCAACAACTACGATTTCACCATTGCACGGTAATTCTTGGGCGGTCGCGCCTGCCCTGGGCAGCGGGCTGCGGAAAACGGTGTTGAATACAGTACCGTCACTCATGTACCGTCGCACCAATTCGTCTACTTGCCACTCGCCAAGTTCACTTAACTCTGCGTCAGGACCATATAAGACATCACCACCGACAGCCCCATGGCGGATAATGTCGACGGTAATCATGAGGATAGTATATCAATCTCGATTAAGTAGGGATAAAATCCTAGCCGTCCACATCCTTTTGCTATACTGCAGGCATGGATAAACCACTTGCTATTGTGACAGGTGCTTCGCGCGGTATCGGGAAAGCCATTGCATTGCGATTGGCATCCAAAGGCTACGATGTTGTCGGTTTCTATAAGACAAATAATAGTGCCCAAAATCCCTTGCTAATTATGGCATTGCCATGCTGAAGGTTGATGTTGGCGTCGATGCGGAAGTGGCTCAAGCTACGAAGCATTTGGCGAAGCACTATGGGCGGATTGACTTGCTCATCAATAATGCCGGCATTGATATTCCTGGCAAGATTGAAGACTATCCGCAACAATCATGGGACCAAATGGTAGCTACCGACCTAACATCGGTTTTCTTGTTGTCGAAGTATACAATCCCGCATTTAAAGCTTGCTGACAATGCCTGCATCATCAACATTTCATCAAGGATCGGCATCAGCGAGTACACCGAACCCGAGTTTGTAGCGTATGGGGCCGTTAAGGCCGCGGTCAACAATTTCACGGTAGGATTGAGCAAAGAATTAGAGCAGTATAAGATACGTGTTAATACCATTATCCCGGTGCCGACCAAAACTGATCTGTTCGATGCGGTATTTACCACCGAGGACGAAGCTTGGCTAAAAGAGCGTGGCAAGCTTGGCGCGCCCGAAGATGTGGCGGATTTGGTACTACAAATTATTGATGATTCAAGCGTAAATGGCCAACTTGTATTTGATAAGAGGGTAAGCTTATGACAAAGATTGCTATTCTCGATAATATCCGTGCCCTACCGCAGGTTCAAAAAGAGATACAAAAACTGGCTTCGCATGAGGTGACTTTTCCCGATGATGCCCCGAGCACATTAGAAGGGTTAGTAACCAGGACTGGCGATGCCGATGCTGTGTTAGTGAGTACTGCCATTGAGTTGCCTAAAGAGTATTTTGATGTTTGCCCTTCAGTAAAGTATGTCGGTATCTGCGGCACCTCAACGACTCGGGTAGACCTTGAAACACTCAAAGCCCGTAATATTGCTTTCTCCAACATTAGCGACTACGGCGACGAACCAACGGCTGAGTATATTTTCTTGCAGCTGGAGTCAATCGCCCGTGGCATCGGCAAATACCAATGGCAGGAACAACCGCGTGAACTTATGGGAAAGTCAATTGGTATTATTGGTCTTGGCGCGCTTGGCAAAGCCATTGCTAACCTGGCACTGGCCTATAAAATGGATGTCCGCTATTTCAGCGCTCACCGTAAGCCTGAATGGGAAGAACGAGGATTACGATATTCCGAACGCGATGAGTTGTTGCAACGATCACAGATAGTGGTTATCAGTACGCCTACCAATGTTGTTACCGTTAGTCGCGAGGGGTTCGATATCATGCAGCCGAACAGTATTCTTGTCCAAGCAAGTTTGGGTACTCCATTTGACTGCCATGCCTTCCTTGGATGGATAACGCGTCACAACAATTTTGCCGTCTTTGACGGCGGCGCGGGAGAAGAAAATCTACAAATCTATCGAAATCTTGATCGTGTAATCGTTTCTGAAACGAGCCCCAGCAATACATACGAAACGCGCGAGCGTCTCGGCGCGAAAGTAGTCGAGAACCTCACAGCATTTGTAAACAGTCTATGAAAGACGCTGTCGCAGCAAACAATAAGACTTGTGGTGCGCTTGTGGGCGCGCTTCCAAGTTGTTGATTTCATAATAATCAGCGGTCCGTTCGGCAAGTAATAGATGGTGTCTGCGGCAAATAAATCGTTCCCCCAGTTTGCTATTGACATTACCACTATATAGTAGTTTACTTAGGGAAAATTATTTGATAATGGAGTTGATATAATGTGCGAATCTACAAATATGCCAGGTGGTGAGGTTTATTGGAGGGAATTTGGGGACACTTCTATGGTTGTGCCGGCGGGTTCTATGCGTGCGATGGCCAACACAGGCGAAGTCGAAGCGGCAATGGCGTATGTACCTACTAATGGCGGCGGTTATATGTGCCTCGGTGTAGCTGCTGCGCCTGGAGCCATTATTGAGGAAAGCCCTGCGATGGGCGTGCAAGCTAACGAGCCAAGCGTGTTTGTCACCGTGGCTGCCGAGTATGCAATGTTTGGTGCCGGCTTGCCGGGCTTCATGGGCGAAACCGATGACCCTGGCGAACCTGACGTGATTGTCATCGACCAAGATTTGCTAGCCGCCAGCTAGGCATTAATACCCAAACGACGCTTTGCGCCTGGCAAGGTAGTATGGGTGCAGCCTTGGGTCCATGCCGGATTCCGTGGCAATGATGCTGCCGGTCAGGCGCGGGAACGCACAGCCGGGGCATGGTCGTTCTGATTGTGCTGCGAGCGCGGCTTTTCCCGCGTGGATATAGTGATTTGTGGTAACTGGCAGGTCACGCCTGCCCCAGATTTGTTCACCGCTCGTTACCGTTTGGCGGTTCCAGAAACAGCCAAGGTGTCCTCCGGGTAACTGCATGGGTTCCTGTTGCTGGTCTCCCTCCGGCCCGAGCCCAGCTTGCAGGTAGAAGCCCGCCGGTTCGCTGCGGTAGCACTGCCAAATGCCGTTGCCGCTTATAAGCTGCAGCGCCTGCGCCGTGTTGTCGCCAGCGTAGTCAAACGCGGCGCGCAGCATGAGCCAGTAATGCAGGCGTGGCGTGTATGGTATTTCCCCGCCGCTTTGCAACGCTTGGACATGCGCGTTTATAACACCATCGATGAAATCGCATAAAATTTTCCCATTCTGTAGCGCGATTGCCGGTCCTTCGCCGTAATAAAAAGCGTTTTGGGCCGGGAACGGGTTGATTTTCGCACCCGGGAAGGCTTCTGCGAGTGTCGCGATCATCTCATTGGCGTGCGGCAGATTGCCGTCATGAAGGACCATATTGAACAGGATCGGCGGGAAACCGTCGATCTCCTGGGCAAGCCGGGCAGCGTAGATCGCCTCGATGGCTTTGCGCCGCTGGCCGTGGCCGCGTGGCACTTGTTTCCAAGCGGCTTTTAAATCTTCAAGCGGTAGCGACGCTAGCCAGCGGATGTCGTCCGCGCTTTCGAAATCGTCGGCGGACAATGCGAGCAACGACGGTGGGTTGGCGATAATTTCATCCACGAATTTTTTATCCCGCATGAACCTGCCGCCTGTGGTCGTGAGATGCACGGTATGCCCTTGCCCGCGCAATGCGGCGATTATCTGGGTAACTTCAGGGTGGAGCTCCGGGTTGCCGCCGAAAAGGTTGACCTCTACATTTGATGTATCGAGTAGTGTTTGCATTGCGGCTGCAACATCGTCAGGCACGTCGAATGCTGCGCGATAGTCGCCAAAACCACTGCCGAAAAAACTAGCTTGCGCCGTGCGGGTCCCTTCTGCAATGCCCGTCACGGCTTGGATAACGTCGCTGGCGGGCGCGACTGATTTCGGTTGGATGCCAACATTCAACGACGCTGCTGCTAAGCAGTTGTATCCACCGTGTTCGGTTGTGCAGTTGTGGTCGCAAAAGCTTGCTGCAACTACCTCTCCCTCTGACTTGCGCCAGGCAGCATTCAGGTCGAACTGGATGCCGAATAACGCGTTGCCCGTGGCGCCGGCGCGCTGCAAGATTTCTTGCCAAGGGTGGTTGCCTAAGGTTTCAACGTATTGGGCGGGCATGCGTGTGTCCTTTCATCTTGTATAATTGCGAGTATGTGGCGCCATTGTTGGTTTGTACATTCGACGACAGCGTTTGTCGTCGTGGGGTGTGCATGACAAACACGCCTGCGCTAATGAAGGAATTGGAACGCTTCGGCCTAAGCGCCAAGCAGGCGCAAGTGTATCTGTTGTTGGTGGCGCGTGGCAGCATGCGAGTCCAGGAAATCGCGGATACGGCGCGAGTTCCCCGAAGCTCCGTGTACGAGCACTTGAAGCGGCTCATGCAGCTGGGGCTTACCGAAGAAACGCTTGACGGATCTTCCAAAACTTACCGTGCATACCCAATCGGCGTGCTCCGCCACGCGCTGGATGAAGAGATCGCGCGGCTGCAACAGCGTGCCAGCGACGTCGATGTACTGGAGCGGTCGATCAGCTTCGCGAATTTGAACAATGATAGTTCGTTGAACATGCGGACGTATCGCGGCCAGGTCGGCGCCCGCCAAATACTTTGGAACTCTCTCAAAGCAAAAGACGACGTCTATGTCTACAGCGAATGGGGCCGCCAGCACTTCGTAGGGCTGAAATTCTATGAACGCTTTGTGAGCGAAAGCCACAGGCGGCACATCAGCGAAAGGGTGCTCATCAATCTGACACCCCAGATTTTGGCGGATATCAAAGCCCGCAATGTCCCCGCGCTGCCGAGTGCGCGCACGAACGTTTCTGACATACGGGTTTTGGATGGCAAAACCGCCAGGATTGCCGGCGACACGCTGATGTACAACGGCACGTATGCGCAATTGTATCTTCGGGGAGCGAACATGCACGGCTTCGAAATAGAAAATGCCGATTTCGTTGCCGCGCAGCGTTCTATTTTCGAAACATTATGGGCAATGGCGCGGCCGGTTGCTGATTATTTGCACCATTAAAAATCGAGGATGACTCAATGAATGTTTTCAGCGCGTCTCACAAAGCGTTTCCGAAGCGCAGCTTTCACATAGGTGCCGAATACCACTGCTTCGCCAATGGCGCCTGTAACTAATGGCGACCAAGATTCGGACATAATACTACCTCATGCCTCAATTCAGCTGGAGCGATTCGAACATGGCTTCGACTTGCTTGAATGTATCGTCGTTTTGCCATGTGCTACTGGTGATGCTGAGCGGCACGGCAGCAGTGCCAGTGCAATCCTGGTTAGAGCATTGGTAAAACGCGGCCGAAACGATCGGGTCAAGCTGGGCAAGGCTGTAGCTCGTCAGCCCCTGCCCTTTGGCGAATTGGTTGACGCCGGTGATCATCACTTCCTCGAATAAACCATCCGGATTCTGGCCGCCTTTCAGGTGGAGAAAGGTGATGTATGGGTATTGGTGTTGGTTTTTTGTCGGCTTGGCGTAAGCGATTTGTGTTGACGCCACCGCAGCCGTGGTGTTGCCCGATGCCAGCTCCGTGATAGCCGCCGAACCCGGCCGGATACTGAAAACGATTTTGCCCGTTACCGTGCCACTCGTGCCGTCAAGGCTCGTGAGCGGCGATGTAACAGTGATTGTTTGGTCGCTCGCGTTATTGTTGGATGGCGGCGAAACGGTCCAACTAGTGGGATAAGTAAATTGCAGGTTCAGGTCCTTGCCGTTGGATACGTACGTGCCTGGTGCCCCACCGTCCACCGTTGTGTCGGGAGTGATTTGTGTCGTCGTTTGCTGTTGGCCAGATGTGGTACTTGATTGCTGCTGTATTGGCGCGGGCTTGCGCAATACGAACCAATACGCCGCCGCGCCGCCGCCCAGCAACACCACCACTACAATGATGATAATTATTGCCAATATTGCGCGCTTGTGCAGCGGATGTTTCGGCTGGTCGTACGTTTCATATTGCTCATCATCGGGATGCGGCACCGATGACTGTTCGACTACTTCCATCCGCGGGCCTTCATGCTGGTCCTGGTCCATAGCTACCAGTATACGCTTTCCCAAGAGGCGATTAGCAACCGTGATACGCATCACTCGAAAACATAAGCATTTTCATATATAGTTGTAGTAATCGCGCATTTTGTAGGCATGCTGCGGGTTTAGTAACTATAAGGGGAATATATGCCAAGTGCAAAGAGCAGCAGCCTTAATAGGAAAATGATCGACAAAATCCTCACTTCGGTCGGGGCGATTGCCACCGTCGCGTTGCTCGCCATGGGCGGCCTGGCGTGGTGGGCATATTCGTTCACGACGAACCAAGTGACAACTGAGCTTTCCGCACAACAAATCTACTTCCCGCCGGCTGGCAGTTCGGCGCTCGCCAGTGACAAAATCGGCCCCTACCTGAACCAATATGCCGGCCAGCAACTGACGACCGGCGACCAGGCACACGCTTACGCGAACCACTTCATTGCTGTGCACCTCGAAGAAATTGCCGGCGGCCAAACCTATGCGCAGCTAAGCACCAAGGCGCAAGCCGACCCGACGAATGCCAAACTGCAAGGCCAAGTCGCCACGCTCTTCAAGGGCGAGACACTCCGCGGTTTGCTGCTGAACGCGTATGCCTTTTGGACGGTCGGCATGATCGCCCAACTGGCCGCTTTCGTCGCGTTCGTAGCCGGCGGCATCATGGCTGTGCTGACCATACTCGGTTTCTGGCACATGTCAAAGCGCGCCTGATTTATAGTCTCCCTGATGCTAGTGGCGATTCACGCCTACCTGCTTGCATGTGACGCGAATCCATGAATAATAGGATATATAGGGGAACCTGATGGATGCAGGCATTGCCGGGAAAATAGGAACATTCTTTGGCCGATATCCGGCGAAACATTTTGGCAAGGGTCAGATTTTAGTGCATACCGGTGATGAGCCGCCCGGTATTTTCCATCTGCTGTCGGGCAATGTCCGCCAGTATGACATTACCCAGGGTGGCGATGAAATAGTCGTCAATGTCTTCAAGCCGCCGGCTTTTTTCCCGATGTCATGGGCAATCAACCACGCGCCGAACCGATACTTTTACGAAGCATCGACTCCTGTTGAGCTGCGGCTGGCACCTGCGCCGGATGTTATTGCCTTCATTCGGGAGAACCCAGATATCATGTACGACCTGCTGAGCCGGTTGTATTCTGGCGTGGAAGGCGTGCAGCGCCGAATGGCGCACTTGATGGGTGGCAGTGCTCGCAACCGCGTGGTTTTCGAGTTGGTGGTCGAAACGAAGCGTTTCGGGCAGCACAATGAAAACGGTTCTTATATGCTTTCGATCCATGAAGACGAACTTGCGCGCCGCGCCGGCCTATCGCGCGAAACGGTTAACCGCGAACTTGGCAAGCTCAAGAAATCGAAACACATTATTATTAATCACAAGAATCTCATTGTTCCAAGTCTTGCCAGCCTCGAAACAATTTTGGGCGAAGA
>CAZGPZ010000045.1:0-8074 GCA_964527385.1 uncultured Candidatus Saccharibacteria bacterium
ACAGTGGGGCATTTGACACGCCTACCAACTGGACGACGACGGGGTGGAATGTAACTGGAAGCACTACCGCGATTCACAATTCAGGCAATACCAACTCGCTCGTTAATAACAGTGTGGCAATCACTGCCGGAGTCAAGTATCAGGTTACCTTTGATATTGACGATACGATTTGCGGTACGGCCAGCGATACGTTGACGGTCTTCATCGGTACTACGCAGATCGGTCAATTTACCGGAGACAACTGCGACGGCAGCACACATACCTTAATAGGAACGGCTGCTGGCACGACAGGCCTAACGTTTACGCCAACTACGAGTTGGACCGGCACACTTGAAAATATATCAATCATGCAGCTCACCGGCACAACCCAACCTGTGCTTGCTGTGCAGAATGTTGCTGGTACCGATTTCCTTGAGGTGCGCGCAAGCAGCGATAGTACCAACCTTTATATAGGCAACTTGAGCGGCGCCAACAGTACCTCTAGTGCATCTAAGAACGTAGCGCTTGGCGCCTCGGCCCTTCAGTCAAATGTGAGCGGCGACAATAACGTTGCGCTTGGATACGCTACGCTTCAGAGTAACGTCGCGGGCTTCAGTAACGTAGCGGTGGGCTATAAGGCACTCCAAGTTAATACTGATGGACGAACAAACGTCGCTGTTGGGGCAGCAGCTCTGTCCAATAATGTCACAGGTTCTAACAACGTGGCTATCGGTCCCTCTGCTCTTATATTTAACACGGTGGGCTGGTCAAACGTTGCTATCGGAGGTGATGGTCCCCTGGAATTTAACACTACAGGCGGAGGCAATGTTGCGATAGGTGATGGCGCACTTCAGGATAATACGTCAGGTAGTGGTAACATCGCACTCGGTTTCATTAGTGGCGGCTATAACTACACCGGATCTAAGAACATCTTTATTGGCTATAGTGCTGGCCTACTTGACTCGAACTCTACGTTTGGTACGGCACATGCACTTCAAAATGCCACTGCCATTGGTGCCTACGCCCAGGTTCAGGCTAGCAATAGTATTGTCCTGGGCAGCGTTGACAATGCCACTAAGGTTGGCATTGGGACAACAATACCCGACAACACGTTCAGTGTCAGCCCTTTTTTCATCAACGATACTTCACATAACGCCTGTCAGGGTGCTACGACCGCATGCAATAGCACGGGTTCCACAATTACTGGCACCAGCACAACTTGGGTGAGCTCAGGCGTAAAGGTCGGCATGCGCTTCATATTTGCAAACGGAACAGATGCGGGTGTTATTACGGCTGTGAACAGCAACACTTCATTGACCGTCAATACTAGCCAAATTGTTTCGGCGCAAAAGTATAGGATTCACACAGTTGGCTTCCAGGTAACCAGTGCCGGCAATGTGTATGTACAAAACACCTCTACAACTGCGTTCCAAGTGCAAGATGCGGCGGGCTCTAACGTCTTTACTGTAGATACTACTAATGGAAACGTTGGTATAGGTACGGCGAGTCCAGCTACTCCTCTCGATGTTGAGAACAGCACCGCCCTTAACACGACCGCGGCAGTGATAAGCCAGACACTTACGACAAATGCAAGTGGCTATGCGGCTGCTCTAAGTGTGGCCAAAACCTACTCTGGCACCGGAACACAGAACGGACTTGAAGCCATCAGTGCTACCGGCTCGCTGTCGGGGTCGGGTACGATTTCACAGCTATTCACCTTAACTGCTAATCCGCAGATTACATCGGCGGCAAGCGGTACTGTTACTGAGGCGGATGGCATATATGTGCGTCTGGATAACAATAGTACAGCTGGCGGCATCGTAACTACATGGAACGGTATACATATTGCCGCGCCAATAGCGACTGGCACTATAACCACCAAGTATGCGCTCGTTACCGAATCTGGAGCAGGGAATGTGGGCATCGGCACCACGTCGCCAGCTGACTTGTTGTCGGTAGCTGGGTCTACTGGGGAAGTAGCAACATTTGGTACGGGTGCAGGTGCAACCGACTCTAGCTATATTTCCGCAGCAAACGGACGGGCAATGTTTGGACATGATGGCGCGGGCAGCGTCATTGTCCAGGGTGGTGCGGGCAAGTCTGTAGAACTCGCTGTCAATGGTGCATTCGGAAGTGGCACCGTCGGCTTAACGGTCATTAGCAGCACAGGCAATGTTATCATCGGTACTGGTTCGACCGGAGAGTCAACGGCAAAACTCTTAATTCTGGACTCAAAGTCGGGTTCGGGTGACCCAGGTACGTGTACGAATGGCGGGTTGTACTATAATGCCAATTCGAATTCATTCCGTGGTTGCAAGAATGGCTCATGGGTGACGCTAGTTGCGGGTGTTGATGTACAGACATTCTCTACAGCTGGCACAGCAAACTGGACAAGGCCGGCAGGAACCACGGTCGTGCTTGTGATAGCTTGCGGCGGTGGCGGTGGCGGTGGCGGTGGCAACCATAATGCTACGACCAGTAACCGCGGCGGTGGCGGTGGCGGTGGCGGTGGTGCTTATAACCAGCAGATGCTTAGCGCGAGCGATGTCGCCGTGGTAGGTGGAACTGTCCTCGTGACGGTTGGCATCGGCGGTGCTGGAGGTGGCTCGCAGGTTGCAGGAGGTGCCGGAGGTGCTTCATCGTTTGGACCAAGTGCCACACCATTCGTCGCAGCTTATGGTGGTGCTGGTGGCGGAACGGCAGTAGGAACAGGTAACTCGAATGGTGCCGGCGGTGGCGGTATCGCAAGCCCTGCGAGCGCAACGCTCGGCGGCGACACTACCAGTGCCATCCTTACCGGAGTAACGGGTGGTGCCGGTGCCGGCGGTGGCAGCGGCGTAAATGGAGGACCTGCAGAAATGGGCGGTGGTTCCGGCGGCGGTTCGCCAAGTACCGGCGGCGCCGGGGTTGGTGGCACATCTCTTCAGGGCGGCGGCGGTGGTGGCTCCGGCGGCGGTATTCTTGCGAATGCTGCGTCACAAAATGGCGGTAATGGAGGTTCAAGCGGTCCTACAGGTACATTTGGTTCCGGCGGCGGCGGCGCAGGTGGTGCTGGAGGCACGAACGTCGGTAGCCCTGGCGCTGGTGGCAATACGAGTCATTGTGGTTCCGGTGGTGGCGGCGGCGGTGGTAATAGTGGTGCAACCGGTACCGGTGGCGCTGGCGGTGCCGGTGGCACTCCCGGCGGTGGCGGGGGTGGCGGTGGCGTGGGATCTGGAACAGGCGTCGGTGGAATTGGGGGCAATGGCGGCATTGGTGAGGTTTGGGTCATAAGCTGGTAAGGGGGCAGATATGACGTAGTACAATAAAGCTCATGGCTATTACCAAGAGGGTGGTTCGATTCCTAAAATCAAACAAAGAGTGGCTTATCTCTTGGACAGTTATTATCGTCTCTGTCACGCTGCTTATTAAGTTTTGGCCCGAAGGACCGAGCCCCGTACCGGCGAATATAAAGGGACGGGCAAGTTTTGTGATTATCTACCCCAAAGGGTACTCTATAGACTCCAAGGGCTGGAAATATCTTAGCGATACGAATTCGGTGCAATTTACTGCCAAGAAAGATGGCTACTCAGTTGTTTTTACCGAAGAAAAAACACCGTTGGAATACCAGGACGATGTGGCGGCGTACAATCGGTTCATCGGTAGTTTGCGACCGCGGGCGAATTTTACTGTGCCACTTGGCACCGTTTCTATCGCGAACTTCGTAACAGCAGCGAACTACGAGATAGTCGGCGAAACGGGCATATTGAATGCTAAAGGTACGCTGTTGCTCGCACATCCTAATACACAGATAACCGACGACCAGTGGCGCAACCTATTTGCATCGCTGAAAGTAGACGGCTAGGTTGCCGACCCTAAGAAATAGGGTAGCTGTTTCTCACCAGATTCCCGGTCAAGCCGGAAATGACGCAATTGGTTTACGGTCAGGCTGAAAGATGGTAGGCTTAAGAGTAAATAGGGCATGGACAAACAGATGGGGCAAGTCATAGCAGTGCTGAATCAGAAGGGTGGTGTCGGCAAGACAACCACGGCTATTAATTTGGCTGCATACCTGGCCAAACAAGGAGAGTCTGTGTTGTTGGTCGACTTGGACCCACAGGCGAATACGACAAGCGGGTTGGGCGTTCAACATGCCGACGGTGATGCTGGCACATATGAAGTTTTATTAGGAAGGGCACCTATAGACGGCGTTATAAAGCAAGCACGTGAGAATCTATACCTTGTGCCAACTGACCCGCGGTTGGCGGCACTAGAGATCGAACTGGCCGGGCAACCGGATCGTGAAAGCGCTTTGAAGCGGGCGCTTGGCGTGACAGCACATGATTATATTCTCATTGATTGCCCACCTGCTTTGAGCCTGCTTACCGTGAACGCGCTGACAGCCGCGGACAGCGTGCTGATACCGGTCCAGTCGGAGTACTACGCGTTGGAGGGGCTTAGCCAGCTGTTACAAGTCATTCAGATGGTTCGTTCTGGGCTGAACCCGAACCTTGAACTCCTTGGTGTAGTCATGACAATGTACGACCCGCGGACTAGCTTGTCTGGGCAAGTGAAGCAGGAAGTCGAGCGGCATTTTGGTGACAAATTATTCGAGACGGTCATTCCCCGCAACGTGCGCCTAGCCGAGGCGCCGAGCCATGGCAAGACAATTGTGGATTATGACAAGCACAGCAAGGGAGCCAAAGCGTACAAAAAGCTTGCCAAAGAAGTACACAAGAGAACACAGCAGAAAGGCAAAGAATAAATGGCGCAGCAACATGGCCTGGGGCGCGGTTTCGACGCGCTGATACCACAGAACTTTGATGCATCTATTTTGGTAGCAGAAGACGAACGCGTGCAGAAGTTGCCTGTAGACGCAGTCGTGCCCCGGACAAACCAGCCGCGGCAAAATTTCGACGAGGCGGCATTGCACGAGCTGGCAGAATCCATCAAGACTCATGGCATACTTTTGCCCCTGGTCGTGACGTCGAAAGGCGATGGTTCGTACCAGATCATTGCCGGGGAGCGCCGCTGGCGTGCCGCGAAGATTGCCGGACTGAAAACATTGCCTGCGATCGTGCGCACGCTTCGTGAACTGGAGCAACTGGAGATCGCCCTTATCGAGAATGTCCAGCGAGTCGACTTGGCGCCTCTTGAACAAGCCGTTTCGATAGAACGGCTGCATCAACAATTTTCCCTGCCGTATGAGTCGATCGCGAAGCGTCTGGGCAAAGCGACGTCAACTATCGCCAATATTGTGCGGCTTTTGCAATTGCCGCCAGCCGCCCAAGACGCCTTGGTCTATACCCGGATCTCCGAAGGCCATGCACGGGCCATCCTGGCACTCAAGGGTTATCCCGATAAGCAAGCGGTACTACTGCAGAATATCGAAAAACAAGGTTGGTCGGTGAGACAGGCAGAGCAGTATGTTGTCAGCGTGAAATCCGGGTTTCGCGACGACGGCATCGCAAAAAAGCGCGTTGCCACCGAGACACCCGAGACTCGCGTGCTCAGCAAGCGCTTCGGAGCGCCGGTCCGTATTCGTCGTACCGCCCACGGAGGCAAGCTGGAGATTACATTTGCGTCTGACGACGACCTTGCACGTATCGTCGGGATCCTAAAGTAATTGCTAGACCCCCTAAAAGTGGTGAGGTGCTAAAAGACCTGGACGGTGCCAAAAGGGTACATACGGAATACTAGTTTGCCGATGATGGCATTGGCACCGATCGGTCCAAACGAGCGCGAATCGAGCGAATCTGTCCGATTATCGCCACAAACAAAGAGTTGGTCTTTGCCGAGCGTGATATCAATGTCGCCATTTGGCCCGGCAGTATATGGCAAAGGATGCTCTTTGCCATAGGGCAATGTCTTGTCTGGCTCGAACCCGCTTGGATGCTGGGTATTGTAAATGGTTATATGCCCGCCGCTAACCACGATCCGGTCTCCCGGCAACCCCACAACACGTTTGACGAGCTGTTTGACGTTGGATTGGCCAAATTCGGCTAAATTATCTTGGTTGAAGATGATAATGTCACCTCTATTAGGAATGTAGGCGTGACCGGTTATTGAGGCTATGGTGCGGGGAACCTTCCAGACGATCAGGCGATCATCGTTTTGCAAGGTATTTTCCATGCTCGGGCCATCTACTTGGTATGATTGAAAAACGAAGGCAATAAGACAGAGCGCTAGCCCAAGAGCCGCGCCTACGACGCAAATTGTTGAGATAATATCAGCTATCTTTGAGTGCCGTTCAGGACGCCTAGGTGCAGTGCTCGGTGAGCGGTGCTGGGGAGCGGGAACAACATAATTCAAAGGTTTTTCGTCCATAATCTGCTACGATTGTAACCCATTTCATGGGCGATTGGTACGCCGTTGTTATTTCCACGTGCACAGGTCGCAGATGAGTACTAGTATGATACGGCTAGTACCACTACTACGTCATCGCTATACAAAGTTGCCCCTAGAACATATAATGGATGGCATACATGATGAGATTGCTGGCTGCGAGAATTAAGCCTGCGCACGGGTTTTCACAGCTTGTGCATGTGGGTTTGCTTCTGGCATTACCTGCCGCACTAATAATTCTTGTGCGCCTAGGTGGTGGCTTTGTCGATGTCGCGCTATGCCTGGTTCTCCTTAGCAAGTGGCGAATGTTCGCAGTTAGGCCACGATTTTGGCCGGCTATCATTCGCGCGAGCGCAGTTGATGTAACGGTCGGTATCAGTGTCGTTTTGTTCATGGCCAATAGCATGAACGGATATGTGCAGCTATTCTGGGGTGCACTTTACGCCGTCTGGCTTATATTTGTTAAGCCTTCCAGCGGCATGATGCTCGTCTCGCTCCAGGCAATGCTTGGCCAACTAAGTGGCTTGATGGCTATATTCTTAGTTTGGTCGGATGGGCCATTATTCGGGCTAATCCTCCTGGTGGGTGCGGTTTGCTATGTATCGGCCCGGCATTTCTTCGATAACTTCGATGAGCCGTACGCGAAATTGCTCTCATATACCTGGGGCTACTTCGGTGCCGCACTCGTGTGGGTGTTGGGCCACTGGCTACTATTTTATGGGCTGATTGCTCAGCCAACACTCATGTTAAGTGTGATAGGCTACGGATTAGCGGTCCTGTACTACTTCGATCATACCGACCGCTTAAGTTCGGGGCTTCGGCGCCAGTTCTTATTTATTATGATCGCAGTGATTATCATCATACTTGCGTTCTCCGATTGGGGGAATAAAGTTGTATAGGGGTAACTATGCCAGACGGACACAAATCTACTAGTGATTCTATTCGTGACCAACTACAGGCAAGGGAATATACGGTCACGTCACATCCTAGCAGTTCGCAACTAGACCGCGTGCCCGCTTTGTCTTCGGCCAGAAGGGCAATGCCAAAAGTTGTCGGGTATATGCGTTCCATCTCCGCATCGCTGGTAGTTGTAGCAGTAGTAGGTGGTATTGTTGGCTTTGCCGGCGGATGGTTCGGCTCTACCTTTCGCAGGGGTAGCGACGACATTCTGAACGGGACGACCAGCTCACAGAAAGAAATAGTTACCAGCGAAAGCCAACTGATAAATAATATTGCGAAGACAGTCGGTCCTAGTGTCGTGTCGGTAAACGTTACGGGCACGTCGCAAAATGTTAATAATTTCTTCGGATTCGGTTTGCCACAGTCCGAACAGAGTGCCGGGACAGGCATTATTATCACAAAGAGCGGACTGATCATTACCAACCGTCATGTTGTGCCGGTCGGCACAACCAAAGTAAGCGTGACGCTTTCGGACGGAACGGAGTTGAAGGATGTTAGCGTGGTTGGCCGTACAGCCTCAAGCAGCACACTGGACGTAGCTTTCCTCAAGATAAACAACTTGGGAGGAAAACATCTAACTCCGGCAGTAATGGGAGATTCGAGCAATGTAAACGTCGGTGATGCCGTGGTCGCGATTGGTAATGCACTTGGCCAATTCCAGAACACAGTCACCTCTGGAATTATCTCTGGCTACGGCCGCAGCGTGCAAGCCGGCAGTTCTGATGGAAGCCAAGCAACAGAGAACCTAGACGACTTATTCCAGACAGATGCAGCCATTAATGAAGGCAACTCAGGGGGGCCCCTGGTCAAC
>CAZGPZ010000046.1:0-8049 GCA_964527385.1 uncultured Candidatus Saccharibacteria bacterium
CTGAGAGTCGGTGAGGAATCATGGCGCTTGACGCGCAGTCTGTTACTTTGCAGAGCCGGGTACGCTTACCGTTCCGCGGCATGATACGGGAGACAACTCTCGGGCGCGTGCTCTTCAACGAGACGTTCCCCGACGATTTCCCGTTCCAGGACGAAGCTATGACCAAGAAGCGCCTGCAGAAAGTAATGGCGCAAGTATATGCCCGTTACGGCCAAGAGCGCACTGCGCAGATCGCGGACTTGTTGAAAGACCTCGGTTTCCGCTATGCCACTCAGTCCGGCTTAAGTATCGGCATGGCCGACTTCGTACAGATTCCAGGCCTGCAACATGCTATCGGCGAAGGCGATGCGCGCACGACGGCGATTGCCGAGCAGTATATGCAGGGCTTCATTACCGACCAAGAACGGCATCGTTTGACCGTCGACAACTGGTCGAAGGTTGAATCGCAAGTCAAGGACATGCTCTCCAAGCAGCTGAGCGGCCTTGACACACCGACCGCCATCGCCATCGAATCCGGCGCCCGCGGTAACATCTCGCAGATGCTCCACGCCGTTGGCATGCTGGGTGTCATGCAGGACGCGACCGGCCGCGCCATCGAGTTGCCGGTGAAGTCCGGCTATATCCAGGGACTCGACCCGCTTGAGTACTTCACCGGTACCCGCGGTACGCGCAAAGCGCTCATCGACATCGCCCTGAAGACCGCTGACGCAGGATACCTGACCCGCCGCCTCGTTGACGTCTCGCAAGACGTCTTCACGCTCGATGATGGCGCGATCGACCCTGGCTTCGCGATGTTCCGCGCGGACGCCGCCGAAATCGGCGTGCCGTATTCCATGCGGCTTGCCGGGCGTTACGCCGCCGAAACCGTTGCGGGATATGTAAAAGCTGGCGAATTGATCAGCCAGGAAATTGCCGAAAAGATCGAAGCCGACTCCAAAATAGACAGTGTCAAAATCTTGAGCGTCTTGAGCGCGAGCTCCGCGCACGGTGTCGCGCCGAAGTCATACGGTGTCGACCCGGCGACAGGCTTGCTTGTTGCCGACCACGCGCCGATCGGCGTCGTCGCCGCCCAGAGCATCGGCGAGCCTTCGACACAGCTAAGCCTCGACTCCAAGCACCGTTCGGGCGCCTTGATGGCCGATGACTCGGCACAAGGCTTAACCCGTATCGAAGAGCTGTTCGAAGCTCGCACCCCGAAGGGACAAGCGTACCTGACCGAAATCGCCGGCAAAGTTAGCACTAGAGAAGAAGGCGATTACTACGTCGTCCAGGTTGCCGCGAACGAGAAGGCAAACGTCTCGTTCAAGCTCGGCGAGCGCAAAGCGCAAGTCGCCAGCGGTTCTGATATCGCTATCGGCGATGTCTTGGCCGCCCTCGAAGACGGTTCTGAGCCAATTGTGGCGCCCGTTGCCGGCACGGTAGAAGTAACCGGCAAGCAGGTCGTTATCGTGCCAAATCGCCAAAGCGTGCTTCGCTACGAAATCCCCGGCTACAAGCAGTTGGCGGTCAAAGACGGCGACGAAGTAGCCGCCGGCCAGCGGTTGACTAATGGGTCAATAAATTTGCAGGACCTTATGCGCTTGCAAGGCGTCGAAGCCACCCAGCGCTACATCATGACGGAGATGCTCAAGATCTTCGCCGCCCAGGGCCAAAATATCGCCGACAAGCACCTTGAGGTAGTTGTCCGCCAGATGTTCGGCCGCGTCCAAGTCGAAGACGCCGCAGATTCCGACTTTGTTACCGGCGATGTCGTCAGCAAGCAGGCGGTAGCCGAGGCCAACGGGTCGCTCGTCTCGCAAGGCAAGCAGCCAGCCGTGGTCAACCAGCTGTTGCTCGGCATCACCAAAGCAAGCCTTTCGACAGACTCTTTCTTGAGCGCCGCGTCGTTCCAGGACACCACACGTGTCTTGATCGCCGCCGCAACCAGTGGCAAAGTTGACAAGCTGTTCGGCCTGAAAGAAAACGTCATCATCGGCCGTAAGATACCGGTTGGCACTGGTGCCAAGCGTGCTGATGCTGCGACTGAAGAAGCGCCGGCCGAAGTAGCTGCGTAGTACGAACATGCCGTCATTCCCTGCTTGGCCGGGAATCCAGTTACGAGAAACTATTTCTCATTCATTGGATTCCCGCTTGCGGGGAATGGCAAACAATAAGTTTGTTGCGCATCATAGATAAAACTGTTACAATTACTACATCACAATCAAGTGATCCGAGCCCTAGCGTTGGCATACGCTTCGTCGCGGGAGATCACATCTAAAGGAGAATAAATGCCAACTATCAACCAGTTAATTCGCAAACCGCGCGCGAAGGCGTCTGCCAAGAGCAAGTCACCGGCATTGATGCGCGTGACGAACAGCCTCAAGACGCGGAACTACGAAAAGCAAGCCCCGCTGAAACGCGGAGTATGCGTCAAAGTCACGACCAAGACGCCAAAGAAGCCGAACTCGGCGCTGCGCAAAGTAGCCCGCGTCCGCCTTTCGAACGGCTATGAAGTCTGGGCATATATCGGCGGCGAAGGCCACAACCTCCAGGAGCATGCTGTCGTGCTGATTCGCGGCGGGCGCGTTCCGGATCTACCTGGCGTCCGCTACCACATCGTCCGCGGTGCGCTTGACCTCCAGGGCGTCCAAGGCCGCAAAAAAGGCCGCAGCCTCTATGGCGCCAAGAAGGAGAGCAAGTAATGAGCGATCCGAACAGCCCCGATGAACAGCCGAAACGGCGCTTTCCGGACTACAAGTCGGACTCACAAGGCTCTATGAACGTTCCCATAGGTGGACAAGCACCTATGGTAGACTCTGATGATTATTACCCATTCGACACGATGTGGGATTCAACCGAACCTACATCGAACGACGGTACCACGCCTGATGAACCGAAGGAGAGCAAGTAATGCCACGCCATAAAACCAAAGCACTCGTGCGCCCGGTTTCGCCGGACCGCATGTACGAATCAGAGCAAGTCCAGCGCGTGATCAACCGTGTGATGCTTAATGGTAAAAAGCAAATTGCTGAAACACTTGTTTACGACGGCATGCAAAAGGCCGCTGACAAACTAAAAGTCCAGAACCCGTTGGAAGTATTTGAGCAAGCGTTCAAGAACATCCAGCCGCACATGGAGACCCGTTCCCGTCGCGTTGGTGGCGCAAACTACCAGATTCCATTCGAAGTCAAAGGCCAGCGCCAGAACCACCTGATGACCATGTGGTTTGTCCAGGCTGCCCGCGCCCGCAAGGGTATCGGCATGGCAGACCGCATTGCCGCTGAGCTGACCGACGCGTACAACAATCAAGGCTCTGCCGTGAAGAAGCGCGAGGAAACGCACAAGATGGCTGATGCCAACCGCGCGTTCGCCCACTTCGCAAGAGGCTAGAAAATGTACTCACAGGAGGCTCCTTGCCCGGGATGTCCATTCATTGCCGTGCTTGAAGTGACGCACGATATTCTTGCCGATAGTGCTGGGCGATCAGAAGGCGTACAAATTGTAAACCGAGATGCAAGCGCTCGTGCACAACAGCGGCTCGTATTAATGCGTACGGCGCTATCAGAGTTTATTACGCGTCATGGCTGTACTGCGAACGGCCTGAACACCGTATGCCCGTGGGAAGCTAGCGTCCATCAAGTTGTTCAAATCGTTGCTCCAAATTCGTGGGACTTGAATGATGAGATTAAGCTTGATGACGAGCCAGTGAGCCGACGCCGAGCAGATGATTAATTGAAACGCTCAATGCGAAGGCTTTCACTAGGACATAACGTAATTAATAAGGAAGATTATGGCGGGAACAAAATACGCACTAGACAAGATTAGAAACATCGGGATTATCGCGCACATTGATGCCGGCAAGACCACAACGACCGAAGGTATTTTGTACCGCACCGGTTTGAAGCATAAGATTGGCGCCGTCCACGAAGGCGAGACGACGACCGACTTTATGGCGCAGGAAAAGGAGCGCGGCATTACCATTATGTCCGCGGCCGTCACCTGTTATTGGAAGGGTCACCAGATCAACATCATTGATACGCCCGGCCACATCGACTTCACGGTCGAAGTCGAGCGCTCATTGCGCGTGCTCGATGGGGCTGTCGTCGTCTTCGACGGCAAAATGGGCGTTGAATCGCAATCAGAAACCGTCTGGCGCCAGGCAACTAAGTATGGCGTGCCGCGAATTTGTTTCATCAACAAGATCAACCAAACCGGTGGCGATTTCTACAAATCACTCGAAAGCATCCACAACCGCCTGAGCAAGCGCGCCTTCCCGGTGCATTTGCCGATCGGCTTTGAACAGGGCATCAACGGCGTCATCGACCTTATTACCATGAAGTCGTATACGTACAAAGAGTTTGCCGACCACGAACTGGTCGAAGGCGAAGTTCCGGCTGACATGCTCGACCAGGCAAAACGCTACCGCAGCCTTCTCGTCGAGAATGCCGTCGCGGAAGACGAGAAATTACTTGAAAAGTATTTCGAAGTAGGCGAAGAGGGCTTGAGTATCGATGAGATCAAACAGGCGATCCGCGCAGCCGTCCTGACGGGCAACTTCTATGCCGTAACGGGCGGCGATGGTCGGGGCGTAATCGTCGAGAAAGTGCTCGACATGGTCGCCGACTACCTGCCAAGCCCTGAAGAGCGTGGCTCAACATGGGGCACTCACCCAAAGACAGGCGACGAAGTTGAGCGCAAACCATCCGAAAGCGAACCGTTTGCTGGTTTGGCATTCAAAATTGCTACCGACCCATTCGTCGGCAAGCTCGCTTATTTCAGGGTCTATTCGGGCAAATTGCAGTCTGGCAGTTACATACTCAATAGCTCATCCGGCGAAAAAGAACGCGTCGGGCGCATTGTTCGCATGCAAGCCGACAAACGCGAAGATATTGCTGAAGTCGGCGCTGGCGACATTGCCGCGATTGTCGGGCTCAAGGGCACAACGACGGGCAACACGCTCTGCGACCCGAACAACCCTATCGTACTGGAAAGCATCACGTTTCCGGAACCTCCAGTATCTATCGCCATCGAGCCAAAGACCAAGAGCGACCAGGAGAAGATGAGCTTGGCATTACAGCGCCTTGCCGAAGAGGACCCAACGTTCCGCATCCGCGTTGACGACGAAACCGGCCAGACAATTATTTCTGGCATGGGCGAACTCCACCTGGAGATCCTTGTTGACCGTATGAAGCGCGAATTCAGCGTCGAAGCAAATGTCGGACAGCCGCAGGTTGCCTATCGCGAGACGATCCGCAAGGACGCTGTCGAAGTCCAAGGCAAATTCATCCGCCAGTCCGGTGGCCGTGGCCAGTACGGCGACGTCTGGCTGCGCCTCTTCCAGAATGAAGCCGGCAAAGGCTTTGAGTTCGTTAACGCCATCAAGGGCGGCGTCGTCCCCGGCGAATATATCAAACCCGTCGAACAAGGCGTCAAAGAAGCGATGGCAAACGGCGTGCTCGCCGGATACCCGGTCGTTGACATCCGCGTCGAACTCTACGACGGCTCTTACCACGAAGTCGACTCCAGCGAAATGGCTTTCAAGATTGCCGGATCAATGGCGTTGCAAGACGGCGTCAAGAAGGCCAATCCAGTGTTGCTCGAACCAGTCATGAAAGTCGTCGTTGTTACCCCTGAAGAATTCATGGGCGACGTCATCGGTGACCTCAACAGCAAACGTGGCCGTATCGAAAAAATGGATGACTTGTCGGCTGGCATCAAGGAAATTACCGCTTTTGTCCCGCTCGGCGAGATGTTCGGCTACACGACGAACTTGCGTAGCATGACCCAAGGCCGCGCCAACTCAAGCATGGAACTTGACCACTACGCCGACGTGCCACGCAACGTCGCTGATGCCATTGTCGCCAAGAATGGCAAGTAACAAGCGTTGTCACGAGACTTTACACGCAACGGAATTTCCGGTACACTAACCCCTGTATTTGTGTGAGGCTCATACCCCACGCACTTTTTACAAGCCAATAACAAAAGCCTAAGATTTTAAGGAGAAAGAACTTCTATGGCAGGAACATTTGACCGCAGCAAGCCGCATGTCAACGTCGGTACCATGGGACACGTCGACCACGGTAAAACAACCCTAACGGCAGCCATTACGATGGTGCTCGCCAAAATGCTACCGAGCGATGTCAACAAGCCGGTTGCTTATGACCAAATCGACAACGCCCCAGAGGAAAAGGCCCGCGGTATTACCATCGCGACGTCTCACCAAGAGTATGAGAGCAAGAAGCGCCACTACGCCCACGTCGACATGCCAGGCCACGCCGACTACGTCAAGAACATGATTACCGGTGCTGCCCAGGTTGATGGAGCGATCCTCGTCGTATCAGCTGCCGATGGTCCCATGCCGCAAACCCGCGAGCACGTGCTGCTTGCGCGCCAGGTCGGCGTACCGAAGATCCTCGTCTTCCTCAACAAGATGGACCTTGCCGACCCAGAACTCGTCGACCTCGTCGAAGAAGAAGTCCGCGACCTGCTTGAGAAGAACGGCTTTGACCGCAACGCTCCGATTATCCGTGGTTCAGCCACGAAGGCAGTTGCTGGCGACGCTGATTCCGAGAAGGCCGTCATGGATCTCGTCGACGCAATGGACGACTACATTCCTGAGCCAAAGCGCGATCTCGACAAGTCGTTCCTGATGCCTATCGAAGATGTCTTCTCGATCAAGGGCCGCGGCACTGTCGCCACCGGCCGTATCGAGCAAGGCATTGTAAAGATCAACGAAGAAGTTGAAATCGTCGGTATCCGCCCAACCAAGAAATCAGTTGTCACGGGCATCGAAGCCTTCAAGAAGAGCCTTGATCAAGGCCAAGCTGGCGACAACGCTGGTGTCCTCTTGCGCGGCATTGAGCGCGACGACATCGAGCGCGGCCAGGTCCTTGCCAAGCCAGGCACCATTACGCCGCACACCGAATTCGAATCAGAAGTTTACATCCTGACCAAGGATGAAGGTGGCCGCCATACACCATTCTTCAAGGGCTACAAGCCGCAGTTCTACTTCCGCACGACAGACGTCACAGGCGAAGTCGAACTTCCAGCCGACAAAGAAATGGTTATGCCGGGTGACACGGTGACTTTCAAGGTCAAGTTGCTCGCTCCGATCGCCATGGAACAAGGTCTCCGCTTCGCTATTCGCGAGGGTGGCCGCACGGTCGGTGCCGGTGTTGTTACCAAGGTTGTCAAGTAACGACTAGTACTTTGCAGCACAGGAACAAGAGAGGGCTAACGGTCCTCTCTTGTTCATAATTACCTGGGGAAACTATGGCTGAATACGTGACTGACGCGTACATCGACTATCACGAAGAGGGCTGCCAGCAGCGCTTGGCAAGCCTGGAAGAGAACAAAGAAACTGCATATTGGGTCTCGTACAGCAAAATCGATGGGGTCAATGCAGTAGTGATTACAGACTG
Source organism: uncultured Candidatus Saccharibacteria bacterium (assembly GCA_964527385.1). GTDB lineage: Bacteria > Patescibacteriota > Saccharimonadia > Saccharimonadales > UBA4665 > JANWHZ01. The sequence goes on from CAZGPZ010000046.1 coordinate 7,401, forward strand.
CCCGGAAAACCAATTCTCTGTAAATCTGCCAGCATTAATACAGGCAACGATCGATGCCGCGAAGCGTAGGAGGATAAAAGATTATAGCCAGATTGCTTACCTTAGCCCCATTCCAGAGACCGTGATACGCATGATGATCGAAGGCACGTTCGACCCCAACGGTGGTGCATGATCTCAACGGTTTTTCGTGGCGGCAATGTTAAGTTTGTGTGCTGCCGCACAGATCGCCGCCAGGTATGCGTACGATGTTTTCAGGCGGCCGAAGCGGCGCAAGCTATGGCGCCGGATGAGGGATTTAATCTGGGAATAGCTGAGTATCTTGGCCTCTGACACTTCTTTCTCCTGGAGTGAAAATGTTGGTTGGTCGGTATCCAGCTCGGCGTGATAGGCGTAGAGAAACACGCGCGTTTTCGTTTTATACCGGGGATGATAGGCGTTCCACTTGTGGGTATCGATAAGCGTGAAGCGGTTTTTTGGAATAGCAAGCCCGAGCTCTTCTTTCGCTTCGCGCGCGACAGCTTCCAGTGGCGCTTCGCCGGAGTCGACCGCGCCGCCGAGTGTTATATCCAATAGCCCTGGCGAAAAGATGATTGTCGGTGAGCGTTTCTCCACGACGAACCCGCCATCAGGCGTGGTAAGAACCGCATGA
>CAZGPZ010000047.1:0-7741 GCA_964527385.1 uncultured Candidatus Saccharibacteria bacterium
CGGTGAACATGAACGGTTCAGCAGTGGCTTCCACGAGTTCAACCAGCGTTTCGACGTCTTCAGGCGCGATAGCGCCAGGAACTGCGGGGAATTCGTCTTGAGGTAGATTGCCCGGCTGGCCATTGGCTTCGTTGCCATCATCGCCCACGGGTGGAATATGAGCTTCACCATATCCTGGCATTGCATCCTCCTAGTTATAAACCGAAAATATACACCGAATATAAATCATGTCAATCAATTTTGTTGTTCATCATGGCGCGGTCATCCGTTGCTATTTGAGCGCGGCACAGGCAAAATAGAGCTAAAGGTAACGAGGACGACTATGCTTCCAATGCTGCTTGCCGGTACGACATTTCTCTCGACGCTTCTTGGTGGGCTGACGGCGCTGAAGAACCGTGATGTCATGCATCGGTTCCTGGGCTACACCGCCGGCGTGCTGCTAGGTGTTGTTGCCTTCGACCTGCTGCCGGAGATATTCAAGACATTGCAATCAGGTGATGGCAACGCGACGGCCGCCATGGTCGCCCTCGTGGCTGGGTTCCTCGTATTTCATATTATTGAAAAAAGCATCCTGATCCACCACTCCCAAGAGCGTGAATATGAAGTCCATCACCACCCTGACGTCGGGTTGGCGTCCGCGCTGGCGCTGTCCGGGCATAGCTTCCTGGATGGTGTGGGCATCGGCCTGGGCTTTCAGGCGGGCCAGGCGGTGGGCATTGCGGTGGCGATAGCCGTTATCGCGCACGATTTCACGGATGGGCTGAACACAGTTAACCTGATGCTCATGAACCACAACCGCTCGCGGCGGACGCTGATTATGCTGGGCATGGATGCGGTCGCTCCGGTGATCGGTGTCATAAGCACGATGTTCTTCAAGGTGTCAGATGCGGGGTTAGTGTTGTATCTGGGATTCTTTGCAGGGTTTCTCTTATACATTGGTGCCAGTGAAATTTTGCCGGAAGCGCATAGCAAACATTCATCGTATTCGACTATCGGCTTGACGGTCGTTGGCGTGATATTTATGTTCATAGTAACGCGCTTTGCGTGACGAACTGGTAGAATAAGAGCATGACAGCGGTGGTTATTCTCTTGGGGTTAGTTGTCCTGGCACTGGTCGGCGTGGTCGTTTGGCAAGCGCGGCCGAAATCAGACACCGGCAATGCGCTGCTGATCAAGGAAGATTTAAGGATACTGAGCGACGATATTGGCAAACTGAAAGACGGCTTGCAGACACAGATCACCGAACGGCTGGACAAGAACCAGGAATTGATGCGCGAATCGATCATGAAGCAATTCAGCGCCAGTAGCAAGCTGATATCCGATGTCACGGAACGCCTGACAAAGCTGGATGAAACGAACAAGCGCGTGGTGAACGTCGCGGACGAGCTAAAGACGCTCCAAAATGTGCTGCAGAACCCAAAACAGCGCGGCGTGCTCGGCGAATACTATTTGAGCCAGGTCCTTGAGAATGTGCTGCCGCCGGATCGCTTCAAGCTGCAGTACAAGTTTGCCAATGGCGAGATTGCCGATGCCGTAATCATTCTCGACAAAGGGCAGATGTTGCCTGTAGACTCCAAATTCTCGCTGGAAAACTACAACCGTTTGCTGGAAGAAAAAGACGCGGCGCGTCGTGATGTGCTGGCCAAAGCTTTCAAAGCTGACCTGAAGGGACGCATCGACGAAACCGCCAAGTATATACGGCCTGGCGAGAATACCATGGACTACGCTTTCATGTTTATTCCGAGCGAAGCCATTTACTACGACCTGCTGATCAATAAAGTTGGTATCACCAACACGAGCGCTCGCGACCTGATCGAATATGCTTTTCGTGACAAGAAGGTTATTATCGTCAGCCCGACGACCTTCATGGCGTACTTGCAAACGGTTATGCAGGGACTAAGAAGCCTCAAAATTGAAGAGCAAGCCAAAGAAATCCAGATCCGCGTGGGCGAACTCGGCCGCCATATTGTGACGTACGAAACGCTGATGCAGAAGTTGGGCGCGAGCCTCGGTACGACGGTGAACCACTTCAACAACGCACACAAAGAACTCAAAAAAGTCGACAAAGACGTCGTGAAGATCGCCAGCACTGCCGCGAGCGTCGAACCGCTGTCGCTCGACCGGCCCAGCGTTGACGAATAACGCCGTTAAGGCTGTAACAATATAGCCTGGATGGCTGCTTTTCTGTCCGCCAGCTCATTGGCATGCTGTGCTATGGCGTGGCTGGTGCGCTTTGCGTCGTGGTCTGAAAACCATTGCAAACGCCGCTGGAGCGGTATCTTTCCAAGCCATCGTTTTACGTCTGCGCCCGCATTTGCTGCACATTCCTGCCTGGCCGCGTAGAACATGTTCATGATCCGCTCATGGCGATTGTAGCCATGGCTGCGCCGGAAGTGGCGCTCTGCGCCCGAGTAAAATAGCCGCGCCATCTGGAAGTCACGCTCGGTTCCAGGCGATGACTGGCACGCTTCAATAGCGACAGTGCCCATAGTTGTGAACAGCCGCCCGAATAAGCTGTAGATCTCGCCAGCCTTATGTTCTATTTTGTCCGGATTTATGCCGTTCAAGTGGCCTAAGATGTCACTGATTGTTCCTTCGGCGAGCTGCAACTGCCGCTCGGCATGGCTGAAGGCAGTATGACCTTCGGCATTGCCGGGCTGAACAGCCCAACGGAGGTGCATTTTGGCGTAATCTACGCGTACATCGATGATTTCGAGCCGAGTTTCATTGAGGCTACTATCATCGCTGGCGGGCTGGTTTTCCATTAGCGCGAGGGCGGTAGCGTAATGTGCGCATGCTGCAGCATAATCATCACAGTTCTCCGCTTTATGCGCGGCATCCCGCTCATCCTTTGCTTCAGGAGCCATAGCTACGGCTGTGCCAGTATAGAGTCACGCGCGCTTTGCTGGTCGTAGACACCACCTGCCCGTGCATTATGCAGCGCAAGCATAGCTGGGTCGTGCTGGTCGTAAATAAGTGCGGCTTTCTGTTGCCACATACTCTGCTTTATATGGTGGTTAAGCACCGCCTCTATGCGCGCCGCCGTGGTAAAAAGGTCGTAGAACATCGCCGCCGGGGCGTGCCCGCCTTCCATGAAGATGCGCGCGAGGTTAAGATTATCTTCTGTTTGGTGCAATCTATGTACCGACGCGGTTGTGATGCCCTGTAGCGCCTCCTGCCTAGCGAACAGCAGATGTCCGAGTGCTGCCGGGATGCAGCTCATTTGGTCCAAGCGCAACTGTCCCCAATCGCGTACACCGCGGATATCTTCGCATTTGCTTGCCAGCCAATCTCGACTATCATTGACGATTTTGTCGTTAAGAGTTCGCTCCTCGACAGCCGGTCTTTGGGTATGCGCGACGCGGTCCAGTGCGATTTCGCCGAGCCGGTAGGCTGCGACGATACCCCGGATATGCGCTTCGTCGGTTGGACTGGCATCTTGGGTGTATTCGTTCTCGTTAGCAGTCCAGACCGCGTCTTCCAGTTCACGGTAATCAGTCGCTGTTGTCAGTTCTGCGGAAGCTTTGCCAAAGGCTTCCCTAAAGTGCGCGCGCCGCATAAATAAAGTCATTCGTCATATAATGACCGCTAATTGTTGGAATGTCAATGTTACTCAAACCCTGTACAGCAAAACACAACATTAATACTTCCGGATTGTTATCTGCTTGGACTATGGATGGCGTATGGCGGTGCCGATAGTGTCGGATGAACGCAAGTCAGCGATGCGTCCAATGTATGTATCCCGCGCGGCTTCGTAGTTGGCGCGGTTAACAATACGGCACAACAACACGTCGCGGCTGGCAAACAAGAACCAAACGGCCATGCCGATGGCATTGCCGCGCAGGCGTTCGTTCCGCGCTGCCGTCATAGCGGTCTTAGCCCGATAATACATATTATTGCCATCAACCAGTTCGTCATACGCCTGTCTGTATAGGGGAGATGCTGTGCTAAAACTGATTTCCGGGTCGCGAAAGTCATGTATTTGCAGCCAAGCTGCCCGCGCGGTCATGGCGCGGGCGATGCAGGCGATAGTCGCGCCGTGATTCGCATGGATTTCAGCTCGGCGCCTTGTAATTGCGCGGTTGGTTGTTTGGTCCCAACGGTCCAACGGGTAGCGCCGTGCGACGCGCTCGGCGCCGCTTGAAGCGCTGACTAATCTGTCCAGGCCGACATGCGTGCTATCTTCGAAATCTGGCTGGCCTGTGGATTGTAGGGCGCGCCGAATCCATGAAAAACCGATATCGCGCTGCAGATCGGCTTGTGCCAAAGCGGTCGTGTCGTTTGGCGTCGCGTGGAGCAACATGGCTTCGGCTGCGCCGAATTGCGTGAAAGCAGCCACGAAATCACCTTGCTTGGCCGCGCGGATGCCTGCTTCCTGCGCGTGGCGCGCGGGCTCGTAAAGGTACGTATCGTCTGGGGGTTGTTCGGATCTACCATCTGGCATGAGAGCGCCTCCTTGTTCGTATTGTAATTGCGTTTTGGCCGCGTTCAGCTACGCATATCTAACAAGTCAACAACCAGCGCGGCAGTCCACGAAAAATTCTGGGCGCCAAGGCCTTCGCCGGTAAGCGGGTTGAAATATTCGCGGAAGCCATGTTTGGCGACCATCTCAAGCGTGCTCTCGCGAAGCGCTGCGGCATGGTCGTGATAGCCGTATGTCCTCAGCCCGTCGATGACCAGCCAGTTCATGTTGGTCCAACTCGGTCCCTGCCAATAGCAGATGGGATTAAACCACGGCGAGTTCGCGGGCACGCCCGGCACGGGGAAGGCAGTTCCGAACAGGTGTTCATTCTCCAACATTCTTACTACCGAGGCAGCGCGTTCTTTGCTAGCAGTCCCGGCATACAGCGGTAGCAATGTCGCGATAGTGGGTTGTTTGAGCGGTTTGTGTGTCACGAAATCGCGCGAATAATATTGCTCTGTGTATGGGTCCCACAACTCCTCCAGCGCTTTTACAGTGAGCTGCATACGCTTTGCCAAACCTTCCGGCAAGTCTTCGCGGATCGTGCTAGCAATTTTTTGCAGGTGGCTGTTCGCCCGCGCGAGGATGCAGTTGAATGCCAGGTCTTCGATGGAGAACAATGAATGGTCGAGAATTTTACTGGTATTGTATGCTTTGCGCCGCAAACGAAGCTGCGTATCGTACAGCGCGAGCGCTTCAATATTGCTGAGACGTTGTTCAGCTGGGACGTACCGTGTATCGCTGCGGAACCAGCTGATCATGCCGTCAAGCTTTAGCTTTGCTAGCAGGCGAATCCACCAAGGCAGTAAGTGCTCGCCAAGCTGTTCCATCCATGGGGGAGTATTGTCCATGCCGGTTTCCCACGGGTGAATGAGCAGCGCGAGCCCTTCGCCGTGCGGGTCGCGTTCAGCGTACATCCACTCGTGGTACGCAAGCAAATTCGGCCAAGTTTGCCTGTACCAACTATGGCGCTCGGTTGCCGGCAGCTTCTCGCCGATGCGTACGATAGCCTCGGCAAGCATGGGCGGCTGTGTGATGCCGCTCGTGGAAATGCCGTCGGGCGACAGGGGGCTGAGCCAGCTCTGCCAGACGCCCTGGTGCATCGTTTGTTTCTTGCCGGGTGTGAAGACAATGTGCGGCAGCATGCCATTCTGCCACTGCGCGCGTAGCAGGCTGAGGATTTCCATCTTGGCACGCTCTACATCGTAATGCCGTTGCCCGATCGCGACGAAGCAACTATCCCATAGCCATTGATGCGGATAGAGTCCCTTCGCCGGTACCGTAAAGCTACCGCGGTCATTAGCCTTTAGCACGGCTTCTGCCTGCGCGCGCAACCCGCTCGTATCGCTCATGGTTGTTAGTATAGCAATAAATACACATTCCCTCTGGCGGGAACCGGCCAGTTCCTTTTGGCATTGCCCAAAAGGAACCAAAAGGCTAGGCCACGGTTCCGCCCGCTCGGGTGGCGTTGTAGATGCTACAAGCGCTGCGGAACTTGCTCGTTTACACATCGCTCAAACAGTCCTCGCTTGGGTTGGCTTGTAGCATCCACAACGCGCCCGCCGGGCGGGCTCCACAGTGGCCACGAACAGCCGAGGTATCTGCTCAGGTATTGATTAGGTAAGGTGTTTAGCCGTTCTCGGCTAAGGCGCAACACCGCAAAGGAGCGAGCGCCCGGCCTTGATCTTTTTGCTTACTTTTTAGATCAAGTTAAAAAGGAACTGGCCGGTTCCCGCCAGACGGAATAGGGGATTGGCACGGCAAAAGCATAAGGGTGATCCATAGAAAGGTCATGCTGTGGGCGTGTTGCTATAACTGCCAGGTCGTAGGGTGTCTTGGAATCTTTGGCGAAGAGCTATTTCAGTATAAACTTGAAGATATGTTGCAAAGTTTGGCGATGTTGTCGGTTGTTTTCTTCCTGTTTGCGGCTCCACCATATATTATTGACACTCTGAAAGGCAAGACCAAACCTGAACGCGCGACGTGGTTTGTGTTTAGCGTGCTTGGAATTATCGCGTTCATCTCTCAAGTGAAACTCGGCGCGGCGTGGTCGCTGGTGTTTTCCGGGTTCGACACGTTTGGCAGCCTGATCGTATTTGTGCTGTCTATCAAACACGGTGTCGGCGGCTGGACCCTCCTCGACCGGATCGCCCTTGTTGTGGCTGGCGCCGGCGTGGTTGTGGCGCTTGCCGCGCATGAACCGGTCGTGGCGCTGCTTGGCGACATCCTCGCGGACATAGCAGGTACTGTGCTGACCGTCTACAAAACGTTCCAGGCGCCGGACACGGAGACGACTATCAGCTGGCTGCTCGTCGGCACGGGCGCCCTGACGGGCGTGCTCGCTGTTGGATCATTCAATGTCGCGTTGCTGTTATATCCAGCGTACTTAATGCTTGCCAACTACGCAGTGCCCATCACGCAAGTTGCCGGCCGCGCATATTGGCGCGCGCGTGGCGCGAACAAAACGCTTGCCTAATCAATAATCCAGCAGCCGTTGGGCGGGGGGCGCGGAGAAAGTATCGAGGAATGCTCGTATAACCCCGTCTTTGGTCCGGGTCCTGGCAATTATGTTATTATGTGACGCCCGAAGCGTTTGCGCCTGGGCTGGATCAGTTTCCGCGATCTTGGCAGCGAGAGCCAGTGTCGTTTCTTCCCATTCCCGAGCTGAATCATCACCAAGTACATGGGCAGACAATAGCGCCATAACCGCATTGCCTGCCGCGTCAGGCACATCGCCCGCCTGCAATAGCAGCTGATGTGCCTCTTCGTGATATTCCAACGCCTCATTTCGCATCATGCTCGTATCCAGTTCGAGGTCATCTTGGCGCATGCAGATAACATCGCAGAGTGTGAGCATCCTTCCTATGTCGTAGGCAAGCTGGCCGAGCATGCCTAGAGCCGCCTTTTTCTGCCTCCCGGACAGGAACATCATGATATCGTGCTCGTCACTTGACGGGTACCGTCCCTCCAGGAGTGATTGCGCATATTGTGATGCACGGCTGAGAAACATGCGCCCAGAGTCGGCGAAGGTAAATGCGATGTCTGCTGTCTCGTCGGATATAACCCTGCCGTGCAGTAGTTGTGCAGCCTGGCACAAACGGCTGTCGCCAGCTGCCCGCATGCCGCCAACTACCGTTAGTACGTGCACGGCGGTAGGAACTTCACCCTCATTGTCGATAAACTCCTGTGCTTCATCCAGGGCGTGAGACGCTTCGGAATATATGCTCGCCAGTTCCATATCCAGCTTGGTGGGGTATTGCTCGTCTTGCATATCGTAGT
>CAZGPZ010000048.1:0-7622 GCA_964527385.1 uncultured Candidatus Saccharibacteria bacterium
GAAAACCCGGTGTCTTGACCGCTGGACGACGGGGCCGTAAAAGACTGGTAAATAGTACCATAACAGATAGAAAAAAGCTAGGGCAAGCCTGGAAACGTCTTTTTTTGATTGCACCGGTTAGTGAAAGTGTGCTACTCCTAATGGCATTATCAAGCAACAGTAGGGTAATGGTGAGCATGAACGGAGAAACGATTCGGCGAACGCTTGAACGGCACGATTGGAGGCGAACGGCCATTGACGTGCTCGCTGCCATCGGCAGCATCATGCTGCTCGTGCACGGCGACGACATCCAACAGTGGCTGCGCGGGCGCGGCAGCACGCCATCCATTGTCGCCACGTCAAAGGGGCTTCCCGCCGCAACCGTCTTGTCTGTCGATGACCAAGTGCGTACGGCGCTACGGGCTGGCGGGCAAGAAAGTTTTGCCGAAGGTACGCTCGTTTGCACAAACGGTATCGAAGTACACCGGCCGATTGATATGGTGTTGCCGTCAGGCCAGCGCGTCGCTATCGCCCGGGTCAGCGGCACGAGCGGCAACAACCTCGACGTCATGGTGGTTGACGCCGACGCGCCGGGCTCGCCTTATACATACGGAAGGATACGCTGCGCTTTTATGCCAAGCGACGACGCGCCGGGAAGCGAGTTGCAGTATGGGCAGATTTATAACTTTTATTTCACTGGCGGCGACCCAGGAAAACCGGTCGACTCAGATACGAACGCCCCATTCGTCGATGAGCATGGGCAAGCGGTCCAGATAGGGCAAATCACGCCACTTCCCGGGCCATAGCTGATCTAGCGTGAACTAGCCGGCGACAAAACCGTTCTTTTGGCGCTTCCACAAGTCGGCATAGACGCCGTCCAGTTTGACCAGCTCCTCGTGCGTGCCTTGTTCCACGATGCGACCCTGTTCGATCACGATGATGCGGTCGAGATTCTTGAGCGTCGACAGGCGATGGGCAATGACGATTGCCGTCCGGTTCTGCATCAGCTCGAAGAGGGCTTTTTGGATGGCTTGCTCGCTAACGCTGTCGAGCGCGCTAGTTGCCTCGTCCAAGATCAGCAGCGGCGCATCCTGCAAAATAGCCCGGGCGATAGCGACACGCTGGCGTTGGCCGCCGGATAGTTTGACGCCGCGCTCGCCGACGATTGCATCTAAGCCATTTGGCAATTTCTCGACGAACTCCAGGGCTTGTGCCTTTTGGAGCGCATTAGTGATTTCTTTGTCAGATGCATCGGGCCGGGCATACGCGACGTTCTCGCGGATACTGCGGTTGAACAGGTTGGTATCTTGTGGCACAAACGAGCTGCTGGCGCGGATCAGCTGTGGGCCGTGCTCGTCCGTCGTTTGCCCATTGATGGCGATTGTGCCGGTGATCGGCTCGTAAAAACCAAGCAACAGCCCGGCAAGCGTTGATTTGCCAGCACCGCTGTGTCCGACGATGCCAACTTTCTCGTGCGGCGCCACCGACAAGTCGAGATGGTCCAACACAAAGGCATCCGGCTGCTCCGGGTAGGCAAAACTGACGTCATTCAATGCAAGCGACACCGCGCCCGAGACGCGTGGCAACGCGCCGGGCACGCCCACCCGGCGTTCCACTTCGCCGGCAAGCCCGTCCAGCGCATTCTGGATGGTACCGAAGTTGCGGTAGTAGGAGTCCAGCGCCCACGCCAGTTCCCATAGTCCGGTGCTGGCATCGCCGAAGTAGGCGATAAACAACACAATCGCGCCAAGCGGGATCGTGCCATGGGCGTACAACATGACCACCATGACAAGCGCGATGGTCGTCACGTACGCGACGCTTTGCCCTTTGATGAAATTGGTAAAAATGTTCTGTATCCATGACCGGCGCCACCGAGTAACGATATGTTGCTGTTGCGCCGCAAGCATGCGCCGTTCGACTTCTTCTGCCCCAAACGCGCGGACGCTAACGTGGTTGCCAAGCGCGTCGACGACGATGCCCGCGGCTTTGCTTTGCTCGTCGCTGACGGCCGCGACTAGCTTGCCGAACTCTTTGCCACGATGGATGTTGTATGCGAACAATACGACTAGCCATACGACGAACAAAACCGCCAATGACCAATGTGTCGCCAGCAGGAATATAGCTGACACGATCAACCCAGCAACTTGGTTCCAGACACTCCACGCGGTCAGGTCCGCCAATGAGTTGGCAGTCTCGGTGACTTGGTTGATCCAGTGCCCAATACGGCCACTGCTTGAATTGACGAAAAACTCGTACGGGCGTTTCAACACGGCGGCGAATAGGCGCCAGCGGACGCCTTCGACCATTTGGGGCTTGAATGACCGCAGCAAAAGCTCGCCCAAGCGCCACATAATTTCGTCGAGCAGCCTGAAACCGGCGTATAGCCCGACCAGCAGCCATATATAGCCGCCGACGACATGAGTATTACCCAGTTCGGTAACTATTTTGGAGACCATAAACGGTCCCATTGCCCAAGCGATCACCCCAACAAACGTCAGCGCGAAGAAGCTCAACGCCCGCAGGCGGAAGGGGCGGGCCATGCTTTTCAGCAGCAGGATGGTCGATTTAGGGACGCTCGGGTCTTCGGCCATGGGCATCGGCAGGATCTTCGGCATACCCCTTATAGTAACAATATTGCAACCGAGATTGTATCTTTTCTGCATACAATATGAATAACCGCTTTACATTGTTGTAAATAATTGCTATAAATAGTCAGCTCTAGAAAGCTGCGAATTCAAGTTTCTAGACGTTTAACAGTTCAGCGCGAGGAAGCAGCTAAGTGAACGATTTTCGATCAACTTACCTCCGAAGAAGTAAATCATTAACTAAATAAGAGGTAAGTACCAGTACTATGGGAAACAAACTATTTGTCGGCTCACTCGCTTTCAGCGCTACCGACGACGATCTCGCGCAAGCTTTTGCGCCATTTGGCACGGTTGTGTCAGCCAAGGTCATCATGGACCGCGACACCAACCGCAGCAAAGGCTTCGGCTTTGTCGAGATGAGCTCTGATGCGGAAGCAGCAGCAGCAATCGACGGCGTAAACGGCAAAGATGTTGCCGGCCGCGCAGTCAACGTCAGCGAAGCTCGCCCGCGCGAAGAACGCCCTCGTGGCGACTACGGCGGCGGCAACCGCTACTAGATTTACTTCGTAAATCATCAAAACTCCCCGGATTATCCGGGGAGTTTTTAGTTCCAAATCTCTGCCAAAACCTCCTTGCCGTCATTTCTGTTGAAACAGTAACCCATTTGCCGTCATTCCCGCGAAGGCGGGAATCCAGTCTGTAGGCGATAAGTGTCGGATAGCAATAGAAATGAGAATATACTACTGGATTCCCGCCTTCGCGGGAATGACGAGGAGCCGGGCGCCCGGAGAGCAGAGTATGATAGAGATATGCAGTTCGTTATGAAACCGGCAGAAGATGGGGTAGCCGCGCTGGCGCAAGCAATCCAGGGCTTTCTCTCACGGCAAAAGCGCGTGTTGTGGCTGGTTTCGGGAGGGTCGAACATACCATTGTCGGTCGACGTTATGGCCCGTTTGCCCGAAGAACTGACCGACGGGTTGGTAGTTATGCTGATTGACGAACGGTTTGGGCCAGTGGGCCACGCCGATTCCAATTCCCAGCAATTGCTGGATGCCGGGTTTGATGCGAAGTGGGGGCAATTTATTCCTGTCATGGACGGCAGTGACGAACAAACAACCGTGCAAAGATATGCACATAATTTGGAAACATATCTGTCAAAAAGCGATGCGGCAATCGCACAATTCGGCATGGGCAGCGATGGGCACGTCGCCGGCATTTTGCCTGGTTCGCCGGCGGCTGCTTCACAGGAATCGGTAGTTATCTATGACGGAGCCGATGGGCGGCGGCGCATCACGCCGACATTCCCGACACTTCGGCGGCTCACCTCATCCTATCTATTCGCCTACGGGGAAGGCAAGCGCTCCCAGCTCGAAGATTTGCGGGACAAACAGCTGCCGTTAGCCGAACAGCCGGCACAAATCCTCAAGGAACTCCCGGACGTTTACATATATAATGACCAAATAGTATGAAACTGGATCAAAAGGAGGGTTCATGAAAATAGCTATACAAGGGCTCGGCCGCATGGGGCTGCAGATCGCCCGCAAACTCGCCGAGGATGGGCATACAGTCATCGCGCACAACCGCAGCACCGCGCCGATGGACGAAGCTGCCAGCTACGGCGCCGTCAAAGCTGTGACCAAGCAGGACGTGTTGAAGGAATTTGGCGACGAACAAGTCATGCTGTGGATCATGCTCCCGGCAGATATTGTCGACGCCCAGGTCGACGAATGGCTGGAGATTTTGCCGAAGGGCAGCATCATTATTGATGGCGGCAATTCCGACTACCGGCTGAGCAAGAAACTCAACGAACGGCTGAAGGCCGCCGGCATGGACTTCATCGACATCGGCGTCAGTGGCGGCGTATGGGGCTACGATAATGGCTTCTCGATGATGTGCGGGAGCGACAACCCAGACGCGTTCGCCGTGCTCGAACCGGAACTTCAGTCGCTCGCCAAGCCGGAAGGCACTTACCATTATTTCGGGCCGAGCGGCTCGGGACACTACGTCAAAATGGTGCACAACGCCATCGAATACGGCATGATGGAATCGCTTGCCGAGGGTTACCGCATGCTGAAAGACGGGCCATACAAAGAGATTGACCTGGCCGCGGCCGGTGAAGTCTGGCAACACCACAGCGTGATCACGTCCTGGCTCAATGAGCTCTGCCGGGACGCACTACAAGAAAATCCTAACCTCGATGGCATCGAAGGCTACGTCGCCGAATCGGGCGAAGCCCGCTGGACACTTGAAACCGCCAAGGACATGAACATCCCGCTGCCGGCGATCCAGGCATCGTTCGACATCCGCATCGCTTCTCAAAAAGGCGAGGTCAATTTCGCGACGAAACTTCTCTCGGCAATGCGCAATAAATTTGGCGGGCACCAACTGAATAAGCAATGAATAACCCCTTGCACTACATCGCGCGGTACCGGCCACGACTCACTAAAGAGCAGGCGGAGGAAATGCGCGCCTCTGAACCGACCATTTTCGTCATATTCGGCATCACGGGCAATTTGGCGCAGAAGAAGTTATTGCCGGCGCTTTATCACCTCATGAAGGACGACTTGCTCCACGAGCACACCGAAATCATTGGTATATCACGGCACAAATTGGACATGGACGATATGCTCGGCAAGGTGGAACTATGCGTGCTCGAGGAGGACAAAACATGCGACCCGAAAGTAATTACCGCGTTCAAGAAACGCCTCAAGCTCATCCAACTCGACCCGCTCAAAGCCGCTGATTACGACCATCTTTTGCACGTCATGAACCAGATAGAAGACAAGCACGGCATGTGCATGAACCGGCTGTACTACCTCTCGATACCGCCACAAGTGTACGAGCCGGTAATAGAGCATCTGGGCTCCCGCGGTTTGAACAAGGGTTGCCCGCACCACAAGGGGGAGGCCCGGCTGCTCGTCGAAAAACCGTTCGGGTACGACCTCACATCGGCCAAAGAACTGGTAAAAAACATCGAGAGGCATTTTAGCGAGGAACAAGTATTTCGCATCGACCATTACCTTGCCAAAGAAACGGCGCAAAACATACTGGTATTCCGGGAGCAAAACCCGATTTTCTCGCGCGAGTGGGATGCACGGCACATCAGCGCGATCGACCTTTTATTCAGCGAGAAAATCGGCGTCGAGGGCAGGAAAGACTTCTACGACAATGTCGGCGCGATGCGCGATGTCGTCCAGAACCATCTTATGCAGTTGCTGGCGCTGGTGACATGCGAGCTGCCCGTGGATATAAAGAGCACGACGTTGCACCGCGCAAAGCAAACACTGCTTGCCACCATCAAGCCAGTCAACCTACAAAAGGACATTATTATACGAGGGCAATACGAGGGCTACCAGCAAGAAGTTGAGAATCCCGGCTCGACGACTGAAACATACATCCGCTTGCCGCTGCATATAGATAATCGCCGCTGGCGCGGCGTGGCGGTCACCATGACGGCGGGCAAAGCCCTGACGGCAAAAGAAACGTCCATCACCGTGACATTCGGTCGTGGCAGTTTGCGGCATACGAACCGCTTGCGTTTCCGCATCCAGCCGAATGAAGGTATTGGCGTGGAGCTGACCGCAAAGCGCCCGGGCTTCGAAAACAAGACGCAAGAGGTGTTGATGGACTTCAGCTACAATGGCAGTTTCGGCGACCCTGAGCACCCTGACGCCTACGAACGCGTGCTCGTCGATGCCGTCAAAGGGGACCATACATTGTTCGCAACGAGCGGCGAAGTGCTTGAATCATGGCGGATCGTCCAGCCTTTGCTTAGCGCTTGGTCGATGTCAAAGGTCCAACCTACCACGTACGAACCAGGCTCCAACGGACCGGCATAAGCGTGTTCGCAGCAGATGTTCTATACTAAAAAAGATGTCATTGGTTGATGCTCTTATCCTATTCCTGCTGATCGGCGCGCTGGTGCGCGGCGCGGAGCTTGGCTTCGTGCACCAACTGTTTTCAACGGCAGGATTTTTCCTAGGACTCTTTTTTGGAGCGGCGCTCGTGCCATTCACGGTCGGGCACGCCAGCACGCCGCTGGCGCGCTTTGGCATCACGCTGGCGACGACGCTCGGCATAGCGCTGGTTTGCATGGCAGCCGGTGAAATAGTCGGCACCGCAATAAAACACCGACTGCAAATCAAAGAGATGCTAAATAGGGTCGACGGCGGGCTAGGTTCTGCCATTGCTGCCATCTCGTTATTCCTCACCGTTTGGCTGTCCGCGGCAGTGCTGGTCGCATTGCCATTCACTAACCTTCAGTCGGAGATACGGGACTCATGGATAATATCGAAACTTGACCACACTTTGCCGCCGACACCCGGCGTGATTGCCGGGCTGAGCCGGTTAGTAGCCCCGAACGGCTTCCCGAACGTCTTTAGCGGCATCGAGCCAACACCGACCCCGGCGACGCTGCCGACACCGAAAGCGCTGTCACGCGCCGTCACCAAAGACCGGGCGTCCGTCGTCAAAATCCAAGGGATCGGCTGCGGGGGTATCGTTAGCGGCTCTGGGTTCGTGGTCGGCACCAATATGGTAGCCACGAATGCACATGTTGTCGCCGGTATCAGTAGCCCATACATTATCGACGGAAATGGCCGGCACGTCGCGACGGCCATATGGTTCGACCCGGACTTGGATTTTGCCGTCCTAAGAGCAAACAACCTTGCTGGCAAACCGCTCGCTTTCGACACGAACACCATCTCGCACGGCACGCCCGGGGGCGTCCTTGGCTACCCAGGCGGCGGGTCGTTCACCGCGGACACGGCAGCAGTCTTGGATGAATTCAATGCCAAAGGCCAAAACATCTACAACGAAGGAACTATTCACCGCGAGGTCTATTCAATCCAGGCGACTGTCGTGCCGGGAAACTCTGGCGGCCCACTCGTCGCGCTTGACGGCTCGGTCATGGGCGTCGTCTTCGCGACATCAACTGATTACAACAACGTCGGTTATGCACTCAGTAATGGCCAGGTAATCCAAGAGATCGGCCAAGCGAAGGCAAGCAACCGCCCCGTGAGCACGGGCAAATGTGCCGAATAATGCTATACTTTTGAC
>CAZGPZ010000049.1:0-7542 GCA_964527385.1 uncultured Candidatus Saccharibacteria bacterium
GCCATTAACAGGATGGCCGAGGCGGGCATTGACGGTGTTGAATATATAGCCATTAATACGGACTCACAAGCACTACAGAATTCCAAAGCTGACACAAAACTTCACATCGGCAGGGATGCAACGCGTGGGCTTGGTGCCGGTGCTGACCCATCTGTTGGCGAACGTGCCGCGCAAGAATCGCTGGAAGAAATCCGCAAGTCACTGGCCGGTGCCGACATGGTGTTCGTGACCATAGGCGCCGGTGGTGGTACCGGCAGCGGCGCTGGGCATATCGTTGCCCAGGTAGCAAAAGAGCAAGGTGCGCTTGTTGTCGGGTTTGCTACCAAGCCGTTTGCCTTTGAAGGTGAAAAACGCCGCCGTAATGCAGAAATGGCGATCGAAAAACTACGTGATGCCGTCGACACGTTGATTATTATCCCCAATGACCGTTTGCTACAAACAATTGACCGCCAAACTCCCTTGCTTGAAGCATTCAAGGTTGCAGACGATGTATTGCGCCAAGGGGTCCAGGGCATATCAGACCTGATCACGGTACATGGGCTTATTAACCTCGACTTCGCGGACGTTAAAACAGTCATGAGCAATGCAGGCACCGCGCTCATGGGCATTGGCCGCGCGGCCGGTGACAACCGAGCGGTGGTTGCGGCGCAGCAAGCTATCGAGTCACCGTTACTCGAAGTTTCTATCGACGGTGCACGTGGCATTCTGTTTAATGTCATCGGCGGCAACGACCTTACGATGCATGAGATTAATGCAGCTGCTGAGACAATCACAAATGCCGCTGACTCAGAAGCCAACATCATATTTGGCGCAACAATCAATCCGGAACTTGAGGGCGAGATAATCGTAACTGTCGTCGCGACTGGTTTTGACGCCTCATATTTTTCGAAACGGCAGGCTCCAGCCCTAGCATCGCTTAGCACGCCAAGCGATGACAACGATGATGAGGATCATGACACGCACAAGTCGCCCACCGCTACGTCACTGACACGTGACGAAGAAGCGGACTTTTCTAGCATGGATGTAACGCTCGAGAAGGATAAAATGCCCGTCGACCTCCATTCTGACGAGCTAATGCCGAACATATGGACCATTGATGATGACCAAGAAAGCGTGCCAGCCTCTGCACAGAAGGTCATTACGAGCGAATCAGAAGAAGAGATTGACCGTCCCTCGTTTTTAAAGCGCCTTAAAGGTTTCACGAAAAAGACTGCCGAAGACGAAAAAGCTGATTCTGAGAAAAATAAGAAGTAAAACGACTCAAAAACGTGTATTAAATTACACCAAAAATTAATTGCAAAACGCTATAGGTGGGGCTAGCATAGAGGATAAGAGCGCTATATGTAATGTATAGAATAGCTTTGTACATTGTGATTTTTGAACAAAGGAGGTGTGCAATATGAAGTGCAGCCGCTGCAGCAGCGATGACACGAAAGTGATTGAATCGCGTGATGTCGCAGAAGGGCAGTCCATTCGCCGCCGCCGCGTGTGCACTGCATGCAAGTACCGATTTACGACGTACGAGCGTGTTGAACGCCCCCAGTTGGTTGTCATCAAACACAACGGTACCAGGGAACTGTTCAACAGGGACAAGCTCTTAGCCGGTTTATATCGGGCTTGTGAAAAAACTGCAGTTAGCAGCATGCAACTCGAGCAAGTCGTTGCGGATATAGAAGAACAGCTTTACGCATGCGGCGAACCCGAGGTACGGACGGCAAAAATAGGTGAATTGGTCATGGAGCGCTTAGCTTTGCTTGATGAGGTGGCCTACGTACGCTTTGCGAGCGTTTACAGGCGCTTCAAGGACATAGATGGGTTCGAGCAAGAGCTGCTTAGTATCAAGCAACAGCGGAACGCGAAGGAACTTGTAAAGGAATGACCCCTAACGGGCTCTCTCCGGCTTCTCAACAAAGTATTGGGAATTCGCAGAGAGCTCGGCTGCCAGTAGATGAGAGACCTGGCAGGCAAGAACTCTAACAAAAACATATCAATAAATTATCAACTAAATACAAGTGAGGGTATTATGAGCCAAACTACGAGCCTAGGGATCGGGCGTTATTTTACACGGCCCAAAGTGAAAGCGTACGACCAGCTGAAGTGGGTACGGCGGGATTCTGTCATCATGAACCCGATGACCGGCAAGCCTGTCTTTGAGCAAAAGGACGTCGAATTCCCGGCAGGGTGGTCGCTCAATGCAATTAATATTGTTGCCCAGAAGTACTTCACTGGCACGCCTGGCTCTAACGACAGGGAGTCATCTCTCCGGCAGTTGATCGACCGTGTGGTTGATACGATAACGCGGCATGGGTCCCAAGAAGGATATTTTGAGTCAGACACGCAGGCGGAAGACTTCCGTGAAGAGCTGAAGTACATACTTGCAACACAGCGGGCCGCTTTTAACTCGCCTGTCTGGTTCAATATTGGCGCGCCAGAGCGTTCACAGCAAGCAAGTGCCTGCTTTATCTTGGCCGTCGAAGATACGATGCCCTCTATCTTGGAATGGTACCGTGAAGAGGGGATGATTTTTAAGGGTGGATCAGGAGCCGGGCTTAACGTGAGCACGCTACGCGGTTCAATGGAACCACTTGGCAAGAGTGCCGGCAAAGCCTCGGGCCCATTAAGTTTCATGCGGGGCGCAGACTCGGTTGCCGGAGCGATTAAAAGCGGTGGCAAGACGCGCCGGGCAGCCAAGATGGTCATCATGAACGGCAATCATCCTGACATTGAGGAGTTCATATGGTGCAAGGCGATCGAGGAACGCAAGGCACGGGTCCTTGAACAGGCGGGCTTCGACATGAGCCTCGACGGGAAAGATATATTCTCTGTCCAGTACCAAAACGCCAACAATTCAGTACGCGTGACAGACGATTTCATGCAAGCGGTTGTTGACGATGCGGATTGGCAGTTAGTCGGTGTGCGGTCGGGCAAAGTGATGAAAACTGTTCGTGCACGCGACCTATTCCGCCAGATATCACAGGCAGCGTGGGAATGCGCCGACCCGGGCATGCAGTTCGACACCACGATCAACAAGTGGCACACGGCGCCTAATGCGGGACGGATCAACGCAAGCAACCCTTGCAGCGAGTACATGCATTTGGATAACTCAGCGTGCAACCTCGCGAGCATTAACCTTTTGAAGTACCTCAATGATGACAGCAGTTTCGATATAGAGGCATTCAAACACACCGTAGAATTGGTATTCACCGCGCAAGAGATCCTGGTAGGCTACTCCGAATACCCGACCGAGAGGATAGGGAAAAACGCGCGGGCTTATCGCGAGTTGGGACTTGGTTATGCGAACCTGGGGGCGATGCTTATGGCCCAGGGCATGCCATACGACTCAAACGAGGGGCGTGCCCAAGCTGCAGCAGTCACAGCCCTGATGACGGGTTACGCATATGCTACGAGCGCTAAAATTGCCCGTGTAGTTGGTCCGTTTGCCGGTTTCCTAAAAGACCGGGAAGGCATGTTGAACGTGTTGAAGATGCACCGCGAAGAAGTTTCCAAAATTGACGCCGGGCTTGTCTCCGAAGAACTACTCAGCGCGGCTGCGAGCGCATGGGACGAGGCGGTTGAACTGGGTGAGCGCTATGGCGCACGCAACTCCCAGGCAAGCGTCTTGGCACCAACGGGTACTATCGGCCTTATGATGGACTGTGATACAACGGGTGTCGAGCCGGACCTTGGACTGGTCAAGCTCAAGAAACTGGTAGGTGGTGGCACCATGAGCATCGTGAACCAGACCGTGCCCCGGGCTTTGGCAGCTCTAGGCTACTCAAAGGCACAAATTGACGATATAGTTAACTATATTGATGTTGAAAAGACAATATTAGGTGCCCCCCACCTCAAGAAAGAGCATGAAAATGTCTTTGCATGTTCCATGGGAGATAACTCAATCCACTATCTTGGGCATGTCAAAATGATGTCAGCAGTACAACCATTTATTTCAGGCGCGATTAGTAAGACCGTCAATATGCCTGAAACTGCAACCATTGAAGATATCGAACAGCTTCATATGGATGCATGGAGAATGGGCCTAAAGGCAGTCGCAATCTACCGCGATAACTGCAAAGTCGCGCAGCCACTTAGCATGGCCAAGAAAGAGGATGACAAACAGGAACAACAGCCCGCGGTTACTCAGGCTGCTGCAGCCACTGCTGAAGCCATGGAAAGCCGCATTGTCTTGAAGGGTGCTGTTCGCCGCCGCTTGCCAAACCGCCGGAATAGCAAAACGTACAAGTTCCGTATTGCTGACCTTAAGGGTTACTTCACCATTGGCGAGTATGACGACGGGACGCCCGGCGAGCTGTTTGTGAGTGTCTCCAAACAAGGGTCTACACTATCAGGGCTTATGGATTCATTTGCAATAGCCGTCAGTCACGGTTTGCAATACGGGGTACCGCTCAAAAGCTATGTACGTACCCTTATGAGCATGAGTTTCTCGCCAGCCGGGATCACTGACGACTCGGATATTCGGACCGCCAGTTCGATTACTGACTATGTTGTCCGGCGCTTAGCACTCGATTATCTGTCATTTGACGACCGGCTTGAACTGGGGCTCGCGTCACTCGATGATATGCCCGAAGAGCAAACGACATTACTGACTGATGACAAATCAATAGATGGAAAGCTGGTTGAGGAGAGCGAGCGCGCTGTCGCGGCGACCCTTGCGGAATCAGCAACGGCAGCTCTCGTTGAAGAGTTCATCGTTATAGGGGCCGACAAGCCTAAAACGGCTAAAAAAGCCACGCAGAAAGATGCCGCGGCACCACTTTGCTATAACTGCGGCAACCAAACGCAACGTTCAGGCAGCTGCTATGTCTGCACATCGTGCGGGTCCACCACAGGCTGCAGCTAAGGAAGATACGACCAAAGTCTCCGTGGAACACCTGGTCTTTGATGGGCTAGGTGTTCCACCCGTTCGGCATCTTGGTATGCTAGACTGATGATATATGAAAGTAGTTATCCTTTACCGGCAGAAATCAGAGCATGCAAGGCTCGTGGAAACGTTTATACACGATTTCCAGAAGCGTTATAATGCTGGCAGTTTGGAAGTACTCGATGCTGACAGCCAAGAGGGGGTTGCCACGGCTGAACTATACGATATAGTTAGCTACCCCGCGATAATTGCGCTTCGAGATGACGGCTCCGTGCTGAAATCTTGGTCAGACGAGATGCTTCCGTTGATGGACGAAGTCGCGTACTACGTGACAAGCCTGGGTTAGTTGCCAGGATAACAACGATGGAGTACACTTTAGCGTGTACATTTAGTGGAAGCGTTTTGCCTAATACGGGGCAATGGAGCGGCTATCACCCGCAAGCTCCGGGAAAAACGGCGTCAAGCCTAGTAGAACCTGGCGGTCAGCACGTAATAGCTGTAATCAAGTGCTTTTAGGAATTACCCTGAAGGAAATCGGATGGTACCCCTCGCAGCCTGCGAGGTCCGATAAATCCATTGAGGGTATTTTTTATTTCACGAAGAGGAGACAAGCATGAAATTCAAGAAGGGCACTAGAAGAGCGCCGCTAGAGTATGAAAAGGCACTCATCCACTACTGGAAAACGCATGATACTTTTGAAAAGTCGGTCGAGCGCCGTCCAGCAGATCAATCATATGTCTTTTATGACGGTCCGCCATTTATTACTGGTGTTCCGCATCACGGGACGCTCCTGACCTCAGTTGTCAAAGATGCCGTGCCGCGTTACCAAACAATGAAAGGCAAGCGGGTGGAGCGCGTCTGGGGTTGGGACTGTCATGGATTGCCGGCAGAAGTGTTTACAGAAAAAAAACTTGGTATCCAGGATCGCCGAGATATCGGTACTAAGGTAAGCCTCGAAGAATACATCACGACGTGCCGCCAGAATATGGTTCAGACGGGCTCGCTGTGGGAGGATACTATCGACCGAATTGGCCGTTGGGTTGATTTCAAGGGTGCCTACAAGACTATGGACAAGCCATTCATGGAGAGTGTCTGGTGGGCATTTAAGCAGCTCTATGACGCCGGCAAGATTTATGAAGGCGAGAAGGTGCTTCTGTATTGCACCCGCGATGCTACACCACTTTCGAAGGCTGAAGTTACCATGGATAGCGACAGCTATAAAGACGTTACCGACCCGTCAGTTTACGTAAAGCTCAAGTTAGCCGCTGAAGATGCATATCTTTTGGCTTGGACGACTACGCCTTGGACATTACCGGCAAACTCGGCCGCAGCGGTTAATGAACATGAGGACTATGTCGAGGTAGAGATTGGTGGTGAAAAACTAATCTTAGCCGAGGCACGCCTTGATAAGGTGCTGACCAACGAGAAGCACCAAGTCCTGCCTTATAGAGTACTACGCAGGTTTAAGGGCAAAGAACTGGTAGGAAAGCGTTTCGAGCCACTTTTCGATAACTATGGCAAAAGCGCGCACCAAGTCTACGCTGCTGATTATGTAACACTCGATGAAGGAACTGGCATCGTGCATCTTGCACCGGCTTATGGCGAAGAAGATTTCGCGCTTGCTAAACAATACGGCATTCCGGCGGTCAGTGTCGTTGATGACAATGGTTTTTACACGGTCGGCGAGTGGAAGGGCAAGCAAGTTTGGGAAACCAATAAAGAGATCGCCAAAACTTTGCACGAACGTGGCGTAGTCTGGAAGATAGAATACATCGTCCATAGCTATCCGCATTGCTATCGTTGCGGCACGCGGCTTATGTACCGCGCCCATCCGAGTTGGTTCCTGAATATTGCTGGCCAGCGAGAACGCATGCTAGAGGAAAATAATAGTATTAACTGGTTTCCTGAGCACATCAAACACGGCAGGTTTGAGAACACTATCGAGACAGCGCCTGACTGGAATCTCAGCCGGGACCGCTTCTGGGCAACTGCTATGCCCGTCTGGCGTGGCACAGACAAGGATGGCAACCTTCGTACCAAAATCATCGGCAGCTATGCGGAGCTGAAGGAGCTTTCTGGCGTAGAGCTTGAGGACTATCACCGCCCATGGATCGACCAGGTGGAGTTCGATCTAGATGGGGTGCACTACAAACGGATCGACAAAGTAATAGACTGCTGGTTTGAAAGTGGATCCATGCCCTTTGCCCAATTCCACTACCCGTTCGAAAATACTGATAGATTCGAAAAGAATTTTCCGGGTGACTTCATCGTTGAGTATGTTGCCCAGACCCGTGCATGGTTCTATTACCTGCATGCGGTCAGCCTGGGGTTGTTTGACAGTGCGGCTTTCAAGAACGTGATAGCGCACGGCACCATGGCAGGCAATGATGGCCGCAAGATGAGCAAGAGCTATGGGAATTACACCGACCCGAACGAACTCATGGATAAATACAGTGCCGATGCGTTGCGATTCTTACTACTATCATCGCCACTTTTAAGTGGTGATGACTTCTCATTGATCAACAAAGATGTCGGGGACGTTGCGCGCAAATTGAGTATGATATGGAACATGTTTGACTTCTTCACCCTGTATGCGGAAATCGACAAATGGGAATGGAATGGCAAATTGGTTGATCCCTCCGACAGCTTGGCAAATCCTTTGG
>CAZGPZ010000050.1:0-7423 GCA_964527385.1 uncultured Candidatus Saccharibacteria bacterium
GATGTTTTTTGCTTCTTCAAGCGCCAATTTGAGCGCCGTGTACTCAGCCTGGTTCTTGGTCGTGATACCAAGGTATTCGCCACGATACACCAGCACGTTCTTCTGGTCGTCGTAAATCACAAAACCACCCGCCGAGGGACCTGGGTTGCCCCTTGAACCGCCATCGGCGTAGATTACTACCTTGCCCGCATGCTGGACGATATCACTAACGGGGATCATTGGTATGTGGGCAGAAAATGTAAATTGGATGATTTTGGCAGGCGTTTGCATGGTAACATCAGCGCCATAATAACGTCGGAAATCGGCTAGCATGGCTTCTTTGTTGGCATAGAGGTCATGGCCAGCGAGGTCTTCGTCAGTAATATCACCGATACGTCGTTCAGTAACTTGGTTAATGGTGGCGGTGCCGATCTCCTTCCAGGAAGCTGGGTTTTTGGGGTCGACTTTATCAATGAGTAGCAGCACGTCGTTAACTGACAAGTCTTTGTCGTCGAACAACCTAATCGTTGAGGTCTTCTTGCCAGCCCTGACTAATTCGGCCAACGCGTGATCAAGCTTCAGCTTTTTCATACATATTAGATTATGCCATACCTTGTCATGGGTGAGAGAACTTTGCTCGGGGTACAGTTATTCTGCTGTGAACCCATAGGAATGACCAAACACGGAAAACTTATACGGCTAGTAGGTGTAATCCTATCAGTTCAAATAATCGTCCTAAAAGAAAAGAATGACGCGGTCCAGACGACCGCATCATTCTTTGGTCAGGGTGAGAGGATTTGAACCTCCGGTCTCAGGACCCCCAGCCCTGCGCTTTAGCCAAGCTAAGCTACACCCTGGAAAATATCAGAACCATCTATGGTTTTTCCATACGCCCGGCACCAAACCACCCAGTTGCCAGACCTAAAGCAATAGACGGCGACATTATGGAAGCCGGACGCCTACGTGTGATTAACCTGCTATAAGCTAGGTGGGTGCTCGCAACTGACGGCCACGGCCACCAGTCTGTAAAGCTCCCTAATGATTACATATCCAGGTAATCATTAGCGCGGCTCCGGCTGCTTACATTATACCCCAAATAACAGATGCAAGATAAATTGGTTTAGGCCGACGATAATACCACCAAAACCTGTCGCTAAAACCAAGAAAATAATTACGAAGAAACCGTACGGTTCGATCCGCGCCATAATCTCCTGCACAGGCTCGGGCGCGACGGCATATAGCACGCGTGAACCATCGAGCGGTGGAATTGGCACAAGGTTAAAAACAAAGAGCGCAATGTTGATGGTAGTGAATGTCAGCAGCGCGCCACCCAAAATGCCGCCTATACCCAGATGCAGCAGTAGCGAGCTCACAATTGCCAAAGCGAGGTTCGACAATGGCCCGGCTGCAGCAATCAGCGCAGCACCGTACTCGCCGTACTTCACGCGGTACGGATTGAAGGGCACGGGGCGCGCGGCCATTATGGGCGCGCATAACAATAAAAACGTTGCTACCGGCAGCAAAACCGTCGCTAAAGGATCAATGTGGTGCAGCGGATTCAAACTAATTCTCCCTTGTTCTTCAGCGGTAGTATCGCCCAAGCGAAAGCCGACATAGGCGTGCATGGCCTCGTGAACCGTCATGCCGACCAAGATAGAGGCGATGAAAACAATAATCTCAAACGGCGTAAACCCACACTGCATGTACCTAAGTATAGCATCGGCGCGTTGACTTATCCCTATAAAACCGCTACAATAACACCTTAGTCGAAAGTAGCATCAAAGGATTCTCCATGCAAAAATGCGATATCACCGGCAAAGGCAAGCAATACGGCAGTAACGTTAGCTTTTCCCAACGCCATACCAAGAAAGTTTGGAAGCCAAACCTCCAACGAAAAACGATCATGGTTGATGGGAAACCAGTCACGCTTAAGGTTAGCACACAGGCTATCCGCACCCTCAAGAAAAAGGGCTTGCTCGGAGCAAGCGCAAAATAGCAAGCTTTTTTGCACATAGTAAAATGCCCCTTGTCCAAGGGGCATTTTAAATACGGTATGTATCAGCTACGTTCTAATATCACCAGCTGTGTAGTATTATTCAGCGATTCTCCGGGCTTGTACCGGAACTTGGCAACAGGTTCTTTCTGCTCCATGCTGAGGTTTTTCAGCGCCTGATCAAGCGATTGCTGCTCAACAGGATAATGCACGCCAGCTTCGTCGTAGTGGGTTGGTATAAAGACCTTCGGTTCGATCTTCTTTACCAAGTGCAAGGCACCGACGGAATCGAGCGTGTAGCCATTGCCGCCGACTGGCGCGACCATCACGTCTACCATACCGATAGTTTCAAGCTGGTCGTCGTTGAGTTCCGGGTAAATATGCCCAATGAACAGGTAGTTCGTGTCATCAAACATGACTTTGTACATGGTCGCGCTGTGTGCTTTTTCTTCGTCCATGTGCCCACGGGCGGCAATACCAACTATAGATAGGCCAGAAACCTCATACTCGCCGGGTCCGTCTATAACCAGCCGCGCAGTTTTTGGCACGCCGTGCGCTGCTGTGTAGACTGCGATATCATCTGTGCGTATGACATCCTTTTGGCCGAGCTCGGTCAAATTGTCGTCGATTACCAAGCGTACACCCTTGCTGGAGAGTACCAGGCAGTTACCCCCGTAAAATTGTAAATCCATATCTACTCCTTGTTTTCTACTAATCCCTGCCGGTCGACCAGGACCTGCTTTTTTGATGATAGAACTGTCGCCAAAAACCTATCACGAACTTGCCTGCGGTATGTAAAATCAGCCACCGTCATGACAGTATACCGTAACTCTTTGCCCTCTTGCTTCTCGAGGTCAGCAACAAACTTCTGCACGGCGTTTGTATTGGTGCTGCCAACTATGAAGATGTCGACGCCGGCGCTTTCGTCCCGGGTAAATTTGCCCGTATATATAAGTAGCTCCACGTTGCCAAGCGCTTTGTATTCATCTTTTTGTTGGCTTGCTTTGGCAGCTCCGGCCGACTCATCAGCATCACCTCCGAAAATTGCCTTGAGCGGGCCGTAGAATTCGTACTGCTGGTTTACCTCGTAATATAGGCGGTTGTTGGTGGTATCGGATACAATGATGCCGATGTTTAACAAATTCGACAGCTCGCGCCTGACTGAGTTAATCTGCTCGTCAATCTTGCGCGTTATCTCGCGGACGTAAAATGATCGGTTGGGATTGCCCATGAACAATTGCAACAGCTTAACCCGCGTTTTAGAGCCAAGCAATTGTTCAATCATGTCCTCATTGTATCAAACAGCGCAACAAACCTGAACTGTTATCTGTTAATGAGTGGTGTAATTAATGCAATGGCTTGGTCGTATATGTTTTCGCCGGACAACCAGTGAATATCTTTATTGCGCTTGAACCACGTACGCTGGCGTTTCGCTAGGCCCAGGTCATCACGGACAAACTGCTGTTTGGCTTCATCCAAGCTCAACTCGCCATTGATAAACCTGGCAATTGCTTTGTAGCCGGGTGTACGCAGTGCCTCGACGCTACCATACCGCGCAAGGAGTTTCCTTGTCTCGTCCACCAAGCCCGCTTCTATCATGCCGTCAACGCGCTTCCCGATGCTCCCAGCAAGCGCCGCGCGTGGTAACGAAATGCCAAGAACAATTGTGTTATCACGTAGTTTTCGGTGTTGGCTCGGAGGTTCGCCGCTCTCTAGCAATCTAGAAAGGTGTCGGGGATTATCACTGTTTGCAGGCAGTGGCAACTTCGCAGCGACAATCCGTTCTTGTAATTCTTGGATGGTGAGCCCCGTCAGTTTGTGCCGCGCAGCTGCAGATGGTTTGGCACGAAACTTGTAGTCGTATATAACAGCGTCAACATACAAACCAGTACCGCCAACCATAAACGGCAACCTGCCATGCCCGGCAATCGTCGCGATAGCTGATTCCGCTAGGATCTTGAAATCATATGCCGAGAACTCCTCGCCTGGTTCAACTACATCTAAACCGTAATGGGGGACACCCTGCCGCTCCCGGGCTGTTGGCTTGGCGGTACCAATATCCATGCCGGTATAGACGCTCCGGGAATCTGCCGCGACGATCTCGCCATTAAATCTTTTGGCCAAGGCGATAGAAAGGGATGTTTTTCCACTCCCTGTCTCCCCGACGATAACAATGAGCGGGGACATCAGAACAACCCTTGTTGCTTTGGCTCAGATCCTGGCGGCCGCCAAAGCAACGCCTGGATATTAACTGTAAGGTCATCCGCCACGGCTATGCCTTCAGTTTCCAGATGAGCCTTGTGGCCTTGCCTGCCCCCGGGATACCCTGAGGCTAGACCGCCATGCTTATTGACGACTCGTTGCCACGGTAAGTTTGGGTCGCCAAAGTGAGCGATGCCACCAACGATTCGCGCTGCCCTGGCGTTGCCGCACAGGGCAGCAAGTTGCCCGTACGTCATGACGCGACCTCTTGGGATCAGGGCGACGACCGCTTCGACGCGTTCACGAAAATTAGGGTCAACGTTATCCATGAATCTATAGTGAAGTTTTATTAACGCGAGACTTGGCTTCATGCGTTACTGTCTTCAGGAACTCCTCGACAGTCATCGGCTTATGTTCTTCTCTGACTTCAAGATCTTTGCGGACGCGCGGCACCAGTTCCCCGCCATCGATTTCTTTTTCGCCGATAACGACGGTATACGGCACTTTCATAAGCTCTGCGGCGCGGATTTTCTTGCCCACGGATTCATTAGAATTGTCGACAAGGAGCCTTATGCCCAGGCTTTTTGCCCGTTCAGCTACCTTTTCAGCGAAATCTACCGTTGCCTGTTCCTGATTCACGGTCAGCAGACGTACCTGTTCCGGTGCCAGCCACAGAGGGAAACGACCGGCTGTGTGCTCGATATATACGCCCAGGAAACGTTCGATGGAGCCTAGGATCGCGCAGTGCACCATCACTGGCCGCTGCGCTGCGCCGTCTTCGCCGGTGTATTCGAGCTTGAAGCGCTCAGGCTGCACGAAGTCCACCTGCACGGTCGCCACCTGGTGCTCGCGGCCAATAGCATCCATCGCCATAATGTCGATCTTCGGTCCGTAAAACGCCGCTTCGCCCGAAGCTTCAAAGAACTTCAGCTTATTACGCTCCGCTGAATCATGAATGATCTGCTGCGCTTCTTCCCAAAGCTTGGGGTCACCTAGGTATTTATCAGTATCATCGCGATAACTCAGCCGTGCTGACATTTCTAGCCCAAGCGTCCTATACAAAGTCTGAATATCAGCAATCAAGCTATCGACCACGCCTTCCAGCTGGTCAGGGCGGCAGTAAGCATGACTATCGTCCTGTGAAATCGAACGCACGCGCATCAACCCACCGAGTTCACCGGTCTTTTCGTCGCGATAGACCGTAGTTGTCTCGAAGTATTTGATTGGCAAATCGCGGTAGCTGCGAGGCTGCGAGGCGTAAATCTGGTTGTGGTGCGGACAATTCATCGGCTTCAGTGCAAACTGATCGGACGTTTCCTGGCTTTTTACCAGAAACAGCTCGTGACCGAATTTGTCCCAGTGACCCGAGACCTTATATAAGTCAGTCTTGGTGATGTGCGGTATCGATACCCGTTGGAAGCCCGATGCCTCACGCAAACTTTCTGCAAAATGGGCTAGCTCCTGGCGCATGACAGTTCCACGGGGAGTAAAGAGTGGCAGCCCTGAGCCAACGAGATCAGAAAATACAAAGAGATCCAATTCGCGGCCTAGTTTGCGGTGGTCGCGCTTCTTGGCCTCTTCGAGCATCACCAGGTACTTCTTGAGCTCTTCGGGTGTCTCAAACGCTACACCATACACTCGTTGTAGTTGTTGTTTTGATTGATCGCCGCGCCAGTACGCACCACTGACCTTGGTCAGCGTAAAGGCGTCGGGGTTGATCTCTTTTGCGTCGTCGACATGCCCGCCGCGGCAGAGATCAACAAAGTCACCAGAGATGTAGAAAGTCAGCTGCTTGCCGTCCTTCGAAAATTCGTCGATCAGTTCCAATTTGTATGGGTTCCACGCAAACTCTTTGCGCGCTTCCTCCAAGCTAACTTCCCGGCGTTCAAACTTGCCCCACGATTTAAGTTTTTCGCGCATTCTTTTCTCAATCTTCGGCAGATCATCTTCAGGAATAGGCGTATCGGTGTCGAAGTCCTCATAGAATCCATTCTCAATTGCCGGACCGACAGTATTCTTCGTCCCGGGGTACATCTCTACTACCACTGCAGCTAACAGATGCGACAAACTGTGACGAATTCCTTCTACGTGCGACACTTCTGGTCCTTTGCTCATGGATAACTCCTTCTTTGAAAATAAAAAGACGTAAGGCTTTTTGATTCAATACACTCGCATAGTATTTAATCAATTAGCTTTACGTCTCGGACCCAAATTGCGTGTCGCAAAATGGGTGGTTCCACCGGACTTCCCCGCATATAGCGGGACACTTATGATAGGCGTTATCGTACGCACTAACCCCGACGGAGCTCCGTGGTTGGTGAGTCCACATCACCGCTCTACGCAACAGTATAGCACATCGCAAAACTTCACCTAGGAACTAATATAATACAGTTGGTACAATATGGCTAGTATGATTATATTGTCATATCTACAACTCTGATGTGGATATGTTTGAGAGATATATCATTTATGAGCTTAACTAACTTTGTGACGAAGACTGCCTGAGTTAGCACTTGGCGTAAGAGGATTGGGGGATCGCCTTGCCTGTTAAGGCAAAAAACAAGGTGATAAGATGGCGCTGCAAGCCCGTTTATTCGTTATGTCGTGTTCGGAATGCGTCCCTGTGCGCACCCGCGCGCCGCCAAACTCCTGACCTTTGCCAGCCTATCTGTCTGGCCAGGAGTTCAAACCGTTTGTCTACCAAAAGAAAAAGGCCAGTCTTGCCTGGTCCTTTTCTTTTGGTGGGTGATGAGGGGCTTTGACCTGGCCACGCAACACAAAAAATGTGCTGCTCATAGCCACTTTTCGGCACAGTCGAAAAGCCAAGGGCGGGGAATGTTCACTGAACATTCCCGTTCGAGCCCCTCCCCTATAAATTAAAAGAACCAGGTGAGATACCTGGTTCTTTTAATTGGTGGGTGATGAGGGGCTCGAACCCCCGACCTCGTCCACGTCAAGGACACGCTCTAGCCAACTGAGCTAATCACCCGATTCCACCTGAATATACTCTATTTACCCCTGAAAAACAAGTATTGCCGGCCGAGCATGCTCGGTTTTGACGCTTATGGCTAATATTGACTAATCATGTGATTGTATGTAAAATGCTTGGGTTAACTAGGGAGTTTTGGTGAGTACCACGAACCAAAGTGTGCTCGACGTATTTCAATTGTTTTACGAAGAGCTCGTTTTCGCTCCGCGACCGACAAGAAAAGTCAGGCGTGCCCGGCCGGCCAAGCAATAGGCGACCCG
>CAZGPZ010000051.1:0-7386 GCA_964527385.1 uncultured Candidatus Saccharibacteria bacterium
TCGACATCTTCGGCGATGAGCACGAGGTCTTTCTTGCCGGATTGGGCGATTTTCTCAAGCAACGGCAGAAATTCCTGGATACTCGACACTTTCTTGTCAGTGATCACGATGGCTGGCTTGTCGTAGACGGCTTCCATCCGGCCGGTGTCGGTCACCATATATGGGCTGACATAGCCACGGTCGAAAGTGAAACCCTCGACGACTTCTTTCTCAAGTGCCAAGCCCTGCCCTTCTTCGACCGTCACGACGCCGTCTTTGCCAATAGCCTCCATGACTTCGGCAATCAGCTTGCCGATCCCGGCATCACCGGCAGAGATCGTGGCAACTTCGGCGACACGCCCTTTTTTGCCCTCGATATCCTCGCTCATTGTCTCTAGCTTGGCCAGCACGTCGCGGGCGGCGGCTTCAAGCCCCTTGCGCAGCAGCATCGGGTTGTGCCCGGCAGCGATCAGCTTGTTGGCTTCGTTCAGGATGTGGTAGGTCAGGACCGTCACCGTGGTCGTACCGTCACCAGCGACATCGTTCATCTTGTTAGCAGCTTGCTTGATAAGGTCGGCGCCAACTTTGAAGCCGAGCGTCTCGTCCGTGTCTTCCAGGTCGATGTTCTTCGCAACCGTCACGCCGTCGTGCGTCACTGTCGGCGCGCCATAACTCTTGCCAACCACGACATTGTTACCCTTCGGTCCCATCGTCGTTTTCACGGCATTGTATAAAATTTGCGCCCCGCCGAGCACACGGCGCCGGGCGTCTTCGTCATAAAATACTTTCTTTGCCATTGTTCGCTCCTTTTAGTCATTCAAGCTGGTAGCCGATAGCCCTTAGCTAATAGCTACAAGCTACTTGCTATTAGCTATTTTACCGTTGCCAGGATGTCTTCTTCTTTGACCAAGATGTACTCGTCGGCGCCCATCTTCACTTCGGTCGTCGAGTAGCTCTTGTAAACGATGCGGTCACCGGCTTTGATCTGTTTCACGTCTTTGCCGACGGCCAGGACTTTCGCCAATTTCGGTTTCTCGGCAGCTTTGTCCGGCAAATAAAAGCCGCTGGCGGTTTTGGTTTCAGGCTCTTCGGCCTGCGCGACGACATATTCGGCAAGCGGTTGGATTTTTACGCTCATGCAGTTCCTCCTTTAGCTTTGCTACGTTAGCACTATCACCATGAGAGTGCTAACTATCAGTCCTAATCATAAACGAATGCCCATGGGTCGGTCAAGCGGCAGTTGTCACAGCCACCAAAGTGAACAAACAGCCCCTAATAAGCTGTTTGTTCACACATGGTAACGCACAATATGAGGATGTCGGCCGGCTAATCCCCAGATTCGTAGTTGTTTACGTGGTGCGCCGCGTTGCGATCAGTGCTGGCAGCAGGGTCAGAGTTGATGACGGCAGCCTGAAATGCACGTAGTGCCGTGGCGCCATTAACCAGAAGTGGACCATATTTATCATTGCCCCAAACGTCTTCATAGCCATATATATTTGCTGGAGCTTGCGCCGCAGGCAAGTCGTTATAACTGTATCCGGGTTTGTAATCTGATAAACCTTCGAATCCGTTTATATGAGCCATATTGTCTTCCTTCGTCCTTTCTTTAAAAAATCTCCCTCGTTATTGAGGGAGATTTGCTTGTTTTTTACTGTGATTTAGTTCACAACGCAAATCTCCCCCGCGTAATAGCGAGGTCGAGCATAAAAATACCGCGTTGTGATGTATGGTGATTCATACCGGAGGTGATTATAGTCCCCCACTAGGCGGTGTCAAGATGCCTTATCCACAGCTGCGCCTTGACGGCGGGCAGCCCTGATAAAGGCACGCAGCCAATGGGCTGTGGTTGTTGGTGGTGCGGGTGTTCTGAAGCGTGTCGGATCAGTGTAGCGGTCAAGAAGCGCCGATCCTACAGGCTTATGGACCAACTCACCGTCCATATCTCCAGCAAGAAAGGCATCGACCTGCCTCTCGGCACTATCCGGGTGCAAATAACTTTCAACGAGCGCTTTGATACATGCGGTCGCCCTAGGGTTTTCCAGCACCTTTAGCCGCCGCTGTATCGGATCGCCATTAGATTCCGGCAGTTCTGCAATCCCCGGCAGGAGCGGTTGTACGTCAACGGTGATGAGCGGCATCGGATTGGTATACGTGGGAATACCTTTGATCAGGCCAGCCGCCAGCTCCATAAAGTGAGGTGTGCGCGTCTCATCACCTTGCCGGCTGTCCAACATGGCGATTACTGAAAACTGTGGTTCCTCAATGCCATTGGCTTTTAGCCGCTCTTGTAGTAGCAGCGTCATTTCTGATAAGGTTGCGCCTTTTTGTGCTTCGTCGACAATCATCAGCCGGGTAGTCCTAGGGGTATATTGGCCTGCCTCCTGCAGCTGGTTGAGGATATCTTCAAGAACTGCCGCTTTCTCCGGATTTGTTAATCCCCCTTTGGTACCGTCAGTGTGGACATGCTCACCTGTCGGCAAAGAAACAAACAGCGGCATGCGCGAACCGCGTGCCTCAAGGCTGGCTTCACACATCCACATTAGCGGCGCCGCCCCGCGTAGCGGCCATAGCACGACATCCGGCTCCAGCCGCTCTATGATAGCCGCAGCGATATCGCCATGGCGTACGAAATCAGCCGCCTGCTCCGGCGGAACAGTCTGAGAAAAAAGATCCAGAGGCGAGCGAACGCTGGTCCCGACATTGCCGCCCATAGTAACCAGCTGGTCATAGCTCTGTGGCGGCCACGTTTCTCCATTCACTGGCATAATTGCTCGCTAACCATTTACTGTTTTCATATAGGCGTGCCGGTCAACTGTTGGTTGATGGTGGCTTGATATTCATAAGTTTGCCCAGAATCTCTTGTAACTCAGCGACAAGCCGGGCATTGAGCAGGATTTGGTCTCGGTGCGCATCCTCAACATCACGCGGCAGTTGCCCAATGCGTTCATCATTTTCAACGCAACAACACGCTGATTGCTCGCAACCTTCTTTACTTGCGCTTGACATATGCTATATATTATACCTAACTACTTAAAAGATTGGAAGGGCGCGGATCAGGGACCGCGCGTACAGATAATTTTGTTCGACCCTCTTGCCTACCAACCAGTTCCTGTCGCAACCGGCACGCCAACCACTCAGAAAGCTACGTCATGGCCCAGGCTCTCCATCGCCTAGAATTATGCGATCCTGTGCACGACGCTTTCGGGCGCAACCCCGGCGACGCCATACAAATGATGCACGACCCAGCGTTAGCGTCGCTTGCACAGCCGCTGGCCCTTGAAACGGCGCAAAATACCATCGCCGGTATCCCCGCTCATATATTGGCAAACGATGACCGCCTGTCACCGGCAGCCCAAGCGATGACAACATTAGAATGCAACACGTGCGTCGCTGCCGGCAAGTGCCTCGTCAACCGAACACTACACGAGACCAACGAGCTGTGGCATGAAAATCAGGAAATGGCGGCGCTTGCCCGCGAACTCGACGGCGCACCGTGGTGGGTCACTATGGTCCGCGCGACAGCGTTCCCTGGCGGCAAAGAACGACTGCCACAGCTTCATAGCGACAAGCAGGCATTCCAGGTTGCAAGAAAATCAGGCGAGCTGGATGACCTGCTCGGCGAAGTGATCCGCTGCCGTGAACTGCAACCCATGGCAAAAGACATGGTCCCTGAGCTTGCGAATATCGCGAGCGTGCAACCGGGTAAAGCGTTCCCAACTTATGCACTTACTACCCGTTCAGGCAACCAATTGACCGTCGTGGATGCGAGCGTTGAATTTGACCCCATCATTGAATCTGACCTTGTTATTCTCTTCACAAAATTCATCGCGCGGTTGAACGCGACTGGCAGTAACGGGCGGGCTCAGATAGAAACAGCCGACAGCATCATGCAACGGCCGGTTCTCCGCAAGCAGGATGCGGTAATATTTGAAATACGAATGTCAGGGAAAGGCCGGTTGTACTTTACTGTCTCGGGCAGCAAACAACGCTCGCCGCGCATTACCCTAATAGGCTATCACGGTAGGGACGAAGGCGCTCAAGGACCAGCGCTAAAACGGATAATCGGCACGGCCGAATGGTTCCGGTTCGTCTGAACCGGAACCATATTCAGGGTACTGGAAAAGGCACTATTCGGTCTTTAACCGATCGCTATAGTCAGCTCACCAACCCACGGCTAGCCGCGAGCCGTCTTGCCATATATTTCTCTGGAAATTTTCTCTCGCATAATCGCATGATCCGACATAAAACGCCGCGCAGCGCCTTGCTATGCCTCCAGAGCCATTGCTAATTGAGAAGGTGGAATTATTGCAACAAACTTGACTTGTATATAATACCATTTTATGGTAACATATAAACAGCTTACAGAAATAAACACTATGAATGCTAAACAATCTTCAGTAGAGCGTACCCCGCCGGTGCATGACAACCCTTTGGAAGTTGCACGGCAGGAATTTGTTAGCGCGCTTATCAGCCAAAAACTCATTACACCAGAATACCGGGATTCGGGCGCGCTTGAACGGTTCTATCTTGATACTAGAACCGGCATTGATGCGCTATCCCATATACTTGTCGGTGACACAGCAGGTGGTTTTCATCACCTCCACACAGCAGAATCATTGGGTTTAACACGGCGCATCGGGTCATGGATCGCCAACCCCGACCCCAGCATGAGTTCCGTGCCCTACGACGAAATGTATGCAAGCCTCAGGGAGAAACAACGTACGCGTCCTTCGGGTGTATATTTTGCAAAGATGGTCGGTATCGGCACGGGATCTATCGACCCAGCAACAGGCGACGAGCAAATGCAACTCAAAGCTGGTGGCTCCAATATGTTCCCCAACAGCTGGTCAACGCAAGAGGTGCTCGAAGCCATTACAATGGCAGTGGACCAGGGAGAACAAAGACCAGCCCGCGAGCCTGACATATGGATCTACAGCCATACAGTCAATGACGTGCAGATACAAGTATTTACCACCTTAGATGATAAAATATTAGTGGCTTACCCGAGGAAGGTTTAATTGATGGAGGCAACCAGCACCATGGAAATCGCACACGAGGAAGCAAGGCGATTGCTAGCAATGGTCGAGGCGGGCTTGGGCGAAGATTTGACGTTAGCGGACATTGCTTCTGCTATCAGACAAATGGGTGAGGACCCGCAGATTACGCAGGTTATCGCGGAAGTGCCCGGCAGTGGAACGTTAGTGATTGGCCCGGGCGTTACTAAGCTCGTCCTTCAGGGCGTCGGTATCATTGAGTTACCAAGCAGTGAAATTATTTCAATGTTTGGTGATAGCACTTCACCAGAACAATAAACGCTTATATATACGTGAAGTCATGCTTTGCGGAGCGCTTTGCGAGCGGTGGCGACTTCGTCCCAGGGGTTCTCGCCGTTGGCGCGTTCGATGGTCTTTTCGTGGCCTTTGCCAAGGAGTAATACCGTGTCACCTTTGTGCGCGCGGGAGATGGCGAAATTGATCGCTTCCGTGCGGTCATGGACCAGGAAAAGGTCCGTTCCCTGTACTTTGCCGGCGCGTTCGACGCCGGTCGCAATCTGGTTCATGATCATCATGCCGTCCACGTCGCGGTCATCTTCTTCCGTAATAATGACTTCGTCGGCGTATTCGCCGGCCAGCTTGCCTTGCACGGCACGTTTGGTTTCGTCGCGGCGACCGGCCGAGCCGAACATGACGATCAGCTTGCCCTTCACGACCGGCTTTATGTCTTTGAATAACTTCTCGAAGCTGTCGGGCGTATGCGCGAAATCCACGATAACTGTGAAGTCCTGGCCCTCGTCGATAGTATTCATTCGCCCTTCGACGCCCTGCAGCGCCGCGATACCCTTAGTGATTTGCTCGTCGCTCAGCCCCACGACAGCGCCTGTCGCAGCGGCGGCCAGGGCGTTGCTGACATTGAAGCTGCCGGGCAGGTTCGTGTGCAGTTTCAATGTCGTGCCGTCGTAGGTCGCATCAAAATCGCTGCCCGATGGCGTCAGTTTGACGTTCTTTGCGCGCAAAGCACCGTGTTCTACACCGTACGTCACAGCATTCGGCATAATATCGGCGAAGTAGCGCCACGACGGGTCGTCGGCGTTAACGATGCCCGTACGCAAGCCGCGCCAGTTGTAGGCGGTCATTTTGAACAATCTCACCTTGGCCGCGCGGTAACGCTCAAACGTCCGGTGATAATCCAGGTGTTCGTGCGTCAGGTTCGTGAATACCGCAACGCTGTAGGGCACGCCCCACACGCGGTGCTGCGCCAACGCATGGCTGGTAGTCTCTAGCACCAGCCACTCTACGCCCTGGGCTTTCATCCACTTGAGCCGCTTCATCAGTTCCGGCACCGGCACGGTCGTCATGTGGTGCACTTGCGGGCGGATGTCGTCGTTGGCGCCATACGCGACCGTCGTCATCAAGCCAACGTTGTAGCCGGCTTCGCGGAGCATCTTGTGAATCAAAAACGACGTGGTCGTCTTGCCATTCGTGCCCGTGACACCGATAACTTTTAATCCCCTTGCGGGGAAACCGTTCACGATATTGTATGCAATTGCTTCGGCCAAATGCCCATATGGCTCAACAGCCTGGAACAAGCCCTTCGGAATGAGCTTTTTCACCATGTTTCGTGCGCTCATACACCCTAGTATACGGGCGTCATCCGGAAACCCAAAACCAAGGCTAGAACCTGAAATGTAAACGCTGGCCGGTCTCTTCGTTCCAACCCGGCTTGCCGGATTCTGTTTCATCCGCGGGCGCCGCTGATTCCGCAGGCGCTGGCGCTTGGGTTGTATATTCCTCAGGGATTACGATATCGTATGCTATTTCACCGTCGTCGAATACATACAGCCATGAGTATGCATCCGGCATAGGCCCGTGATTATCAGTCCAATCGATTTGTTCGCGCATCTCCAGCCCTCCGTTTATACCTACACTATAGCATCATAGAGGGCAACAGATTGCAGTTAAAAACAGATACATTAATATAATTAGGGATTCGGCAGGTTAGCGCCCTGGGCGCTGATTGGGGCGCATCGATGGAATTTGCATCGTCTCATCAAACATGCCGGCACCTTCGTCGTCTGTCATAGGACCCTCATATCCGCCCTCGTCATTATAGTTATGCCCCCGAGGGTACGAAGGTGCCGCCGTTGGCCATTCGTGATCCGTTGGATAACCGTGCTGCCTTGCTTCATTAAGCAGAGCCGGCGGATATTGCCTGGGTTTATCGGCAATACTAGAGTGTCTTGTCAGGCCAGGGTCATCAGCTGAAAAGGCTTCATGTTCCTGATCACTATATTGCCCAAGGGCATCCCAGTCACTATACCCTGTTTCCTCTCGTATACGTTGGAGTGCCGCTTCTGGCGTGATTATTTGAGGGTGTTTGTTTTGATGATTGCTCATACATACATATAAG
>CAZGPZ010000052.1:0-7382 GCA_964527385.1 uncultured Candidatus Saccharibacteria bacterium
CAAGCCAGGCCGCGTCGTCATGTACGGCGATTTCGGCATCCCCTGCGGCGGCACGCACATCAAAAACATCCACGACATCGGTCGCGTCTACGCGACGAAGCTGAAGGAGAAGAAGGGTGTTATCCGCCTAACCTACGCCGTCGAAGGCATTAACGGCCAAGCCGCACAGTATTAAGCCATACCTGCTTGCGCTTTGCCCGTTTATTGAGTACTGTCGGTCTAAGCTACGCCAGATTACTGATTAGATGTTGTTCGCGAGGTCCCGCGCGAAGAAGTTTTGCCTTTTGATCAAGCAGCCGAGATTAAAGAGACGGCTACATTTGTATCTTCAAGGGAAGGACCTGTTCGTGTCCACGAGATCGTACGGACCGACATCGCCAACCCTGTCACGGCAGAATCACTGGCCCGGTTGCATGACATGATTGCCGATCGCTTGCCAGGATCAGAAGAGCTCATAGCGCTCGACGCGTGCCGCTTCATCGCAAATACCAGGACGAACCGTGGATCGATTGAACGGGTGCTCATTGACGAGAGCGGCGCGTTTGACAACGAGGCTCGGTTGGTAGCGCAATTACTGCGCGACATAATGAGGTTGCACCGGCCACCGCGAACGCTACTACCGTCCACTGATGTTGGCTTTATCCCAAAAAGCTTGCGGGAACAAACCCCAGATATACTCGCTGCCCTTAACACCCTTCCGCCACGTACGGCTATACTAGGCAAGCTGGTCATTTATTTGAAGCCGGACGACGGACGACCAAAAATAACGCTTGAAGAACTGATGGCCGGCCGATAAAACAAGAATAATTGAACATTCAAACGCGTGCGGGAAATGTCCAGGTGGCCGATAAAATGGTCCCCGTACGCGAGCGTCGGCGCTGCTTATCCTTGCCGATAGGTCACAGGGAAGTATTCGGCGCGTGATTCAGCTGAACAATAAAAGCTTACGGCAATTAGGTTTTTGTCAGTTGCGTCTGGCAAGCCGATCCCCAGCTTCATAGCGAATCGCAAAGTTGCTATTTCAAATCTACATTTCGTGCCTGAGTGCGTCTGAAGTGGTCTTATGTAGATCGTTAGTGCGTTGTTTTCAGGGTGGGCATAAAAATCCGACGTTGACATTAGTGGAATCGAATTGTCGCCCGAATGCTGAACCAGGTTTTTGGCTACTGTGATGGTCCTCTCGTCATTCTCATATCTCAAGTATGCGACCATGGCTATCTGACAATACAAATGCAAATCGCTGAATTCACCCGGTCTTTCATAGCTGCATGTCCGGCTGACCTGGATATCTTTTCCACCACTGTCTTTCAAAACTGATTCAGCCATTGCCGTTAGCTGGTCGTAGTCTGCCTTGGAGAACTTCTGGGTGTAAGCGTGGAACTGGTATGCGCAGATACCAGCAGTAATGACCAATAGTACTACAATCGCTGACGAGGCGAGTTTGTGTTGTTTGGTCCAACGCCACAACCTGGACATGCTCGCTTTCGGGCTGGTTTTGCTTATGCTCATAGCGCCATGGTACAGAGACACGGATGGCTTGTAAAGTTAGGGTTCAGCGCACTGCAGTTGGCCCGCAGCCGCCAATGCGGGAAATTTACAGGGGTAATTGCTCAAAAGGGTGAAAGTGGGAAACGCGCGCGAATCTGAACGGAACATGAATAATTTGCCTCAATGTATTGTAAAACGTCATGTCCTTGCCTATATTACCAGGCAATGTTGGCATGAGTGGAGGTAAGGTTGTGACTACGATAAAAATCCGATGGAACTACGTGAGGGGCTTGAATTTTGCCCTAGTATTAAGTGTCGTGTTTATTTTAGTGCTTTCTATGCAAGCGCGCTCGTATGCTGATGCAGGCACCTGGCTGGACGGGGATTTTCCAACCTTGTCCGTAGATCATACCTCGACTACCTTCATGCAGGGGCGGAAAACGTGTGTTCTGACTAGTTTTTTCTATTTCTCATATGGTACGGATCCCAAAAGCGAAGGGAAGATCCAAAGTGCGGGCGGTTGCGATGAAAGCAATGCGCTCGGGGATTTTTACAACAGCAACAATGACGAAACGGCAGACAACTTTGATTTTATCGAACCCACGACCAGCATTGCTTTTCGTGTTCTGAGCCCGGATGGCCACCTGGCGGGAGTGACGCCTATCCCCGTGCAAGCCGGCTTTTTCTGGAAGGAGGGTAGTACCCGGTGGGGAAATCCAGTCGCGCCCCATTTTTATACCGACTTCGGGACTGCGGGCAGTTTTGGCAAGTATTCGTACGGTGCGTACCCTCATAATACCCGGGAACTTGCGTATGAGCTTAACACTGTAGGCAGCACGTTGAGTGACAGTGTTGGCAATAAATTGTATATGCACTCGTATGCTTTCTCTGGTAATGGTGCATGGATGGTGGCTGAGATTGATGGCTTGGGCCTGGTCCGCATAGATACAAAGAGCTTGGACATGCAACTGTTTGATCAAATCAAGCTCGCGTATAACCTTGGCTTTTCCCCGCAAATGAAGCTTGCGATCAGTAACGACGGCAAATTAGTAGTGAAAAGCGGGCAGAATGTAGGGAA
The DNA here is from genome assembly GCA_964527385.1 of uncultured Candidatus Saccharibacteria bacterium. Lineage (GTDB taxonomy): Bacteria > Patescibacteriota > Saccharimonadia > Saccharimonadales > UBA4665 > JANWHZ01. The sequence continues at coordinate 2,567 of CAZGPZ010000052.1, forward strand.
CACTACGGTATATGATCTAAGCGGCTGTCAGCACAGCCCGTTCAAGGTTGGCGTCGATAATAGTTCGGCAATACTAGGTTGCCAGCACCGCGATCTGGAGCAAAGCCTGCGCGCGCAGCTGAGCAACTACCAATACCTGTACTCAATGCATTTTGACAACAGTGGCAAAAGCATATCTGCCGTAGCCGTTAGTACTGGCCTGAACGGGATAGCACTCTATAACGATGTCCAGTATTCAGTTGCTGGTTATTCGCCCGCCCATGTCGGGTATATCGCGCTTGGTGACAGCTTTAGCAGCGGGGAGGGCGCATATGATTATGTACTTGGCACTAACAGCTCTGATAACAGTTGCCACCTTAGCTACCGGAGTTATCCGTATCTTGCGGCTTCCGTGTTGGACATCAACGATTTTCACAGTGTTGCTTGCAGCGGGGCTGTATCGGATAATTATTTCTCGCCCCAGGAAGCGCAGAACCCCAACGAGATAAACCCACTTGGTAGCTGGGAACCAGGAATTAAGGCCCAGCAAACATACCTATATCGTGCCGATAATACTTCGGTCGTCACCATATCTATGATTGGCAACGACATTGGTTTTTCGGCCAAACTGAAACGCTGCCTGCTTGTCGCAGACTCATGCTTTCACTACAAAGAAGACCGTGAAAGTATCGCGGACGAAATTTACGGCAAATTCCATACACTTGTCAGTTTGTATAGGCAAATCAAAGAAGACTCTGGCGATCCGGACCATGTGAAAGTATATGTGCTCGGCTACCCGCAGATCGTTGGGAACGGCTCGTGCGGCGCGAATGTGTGGTTTGACCCGGAAGAGCGGCAAATGGCCCAAGGGATGATAGCTTACCTCGATGCAGTAATCAAAGCTGCGACGGTTAACGCTGGCGTTCAATACATCGATGTCGAGCATGCGTTCGATGGGCACCGCCTGTGCGAGAATGCTCCGTTTGCGGTCAATGGGCTGTCGGTAGACCGAAGCGCGATTCACGGCCCGTCAGGTATCGTGGATGTTGCGAACTCAAGTTTTCACCCCGACCCACTTGGTCACGAGTTGATGAGCCAATCACTTTTGCTCCAGTCGGACAATTTTACAAAGCCGATGCCTGACCAATCGTTGGTGCATGTGCCGTACGTCGACTCTCCTGAATATGACGCTTTTGTAAATAATGCGCCAACTGGCGGAACAGTTACACGGCTCGTATATGTTGGAGGGAGTGAAACGTGGGCGGTCGTTAGGCGGGCGGAGTTGCCTTTCGTGATCAACCTAGGTATTACCGCGGCAAACCAAGCATATCAGGTGTGGTTCAATTCATCGCCTACCTATGCAGGTACGCTTATGAGTGATAAAGACGGGAATATCGTGGGGAACGTGCCCGTGCCAGGCGACCTTGATCCGGGCTATCACATGGTGCATATTTACGGCAAAGACATTGCTGGCCAGGATATCGACATGTACGAGACAGTCTATGTCGCGGCGAGCGCGGATGACTATAACGGAGATGGGATCCCGAACGACCAAGACCCGTGCGTGATCGTGCCGGCTTCAGGCGTAGACCAGGACAGAGACGGCATTGACGACGCCTGCGATGGCGACGTCGAACCGGCGCCGGCTGACACAACACCGCCGGAAATAACGGGCGTCCCCGACCGGGAGCCCGACCATGACGGTTGGTACGACCATGACGTGGCAATTCATTGGACATCGTCAGATCCCGGCCCAAGCAGCGGCGACCCAACCCAACCCGAAGATACTATCGCCAATATCGAGGGCGACCACACATACACCAGCGGCCAGAGCTGCGATCCGGTTGGCAATTGTGCAAATGGCAGTTTGGACGTCAAGCTGGATAAAACCAGCCCCAGCATATCATTTACGACTGACCCTGTACCGAATACGTCGGGGTGGAATAGTACCGCGACGACAGTGACATTCCTATGCGCGGACGGGGTGAACGGGGTGGCGAGCTGCACCGACCCCATTACCGTTTCTGGCGATGGCGTGCATATTCTCACCGGAACGGCAACTGATAATGCGGGCAACACCACAACGACATCTGCCACTATTAACATTGATAAGACCGCCCCCAGCGTGGATGGTTTTGAGTGGCTCGGCAATCCCCGGGCAACGGGCGGCACGGCGATTTTGACCGTACATGCCAGCGACAACTTGTCGGGTGTCTCACGCGCCGAATATTTCGTCGGCGACAGTGATCCAGGAGCGGGCCACGCGACCGCCATGCCTGCCAGTAGTACTGGCTTTGCGTCTGCGTTCGGCGAAGATATGCCGGTGGGGGTTTATAAAGTGAACATGAGGACCGAAGATGCTGCCGGAAACTGGAGCGCGGTGGCTAGCGATTACCTCGTCATCTACAACCCGTTTAGCACGAGCATGATCGGGCACCGTTTTGCCACGCCATCACTCGAAAACGGCGATAACCTGCCGTGGCTAGATAGCGCGCCCCAGGATTCGGCGAAATTTGCATTCAGCGTAGGCTATGACATGAAGGGAAACCAACTGCCCAATAACGCCCTGCAGTTCATGTACAACACCGGTTCCCAGTGCAATAATCCGGGCAAAGCCCACAGCTGTCATTCATTTGCTTTGGACGCGACATCGGTCGGCTGGTTCACGGTTCAAGGCGCAGGAAACAGCATCGGCATTTGCCAGGGGAACGCACGGCTAGTCATCGACGGGGAGGCGCAAAGTGTATTGTTCATGTTGGCGGGTGTTGATAGCGAAAGGCTTGGACCCACCGTCCAAGATCATCTACGTTTGCAGATATTCAAAGAGGGTGATAACCCCAGCAGCGCCCAGCCAATCTACCGTATAGATGACGACGTTGCGCGCGGGAATATTAATGTTCGGAGCTAGTGGGCTGCCAAGAAAAATTTTCGTGCCACATACTTGGCGGATGATCATAAAGGTAGTACGAAAATTATTTTTACACCTACGCAAAATTCATACTTGACACGAAAATTTTCGTAAGACATAATCCCCTCAAACCAACAGGAGGGAATATGCGCGACCTAGAACTTTTAGCGGAATTAGCCGACGGCGGCAAAGCTATCAACGCGGCGGAAGCCAGGCGGCAAGCGGACGCGGGCGCCGTAGTCGTGATATCGCTTGACCCGGTGCATGAGGACTTGTTGGAAGGCGGCATCGAGACCTACCAGCAGCTCGTCGCCCATATCGTGCGGATCCTGGCGCTGGCGGCACCGATTGCCGCTATGGCGATCAACCCGAAGAAATTCGCCACGCAAGATGTCGGGCAATGGGTAAATCGCGACAATAGCAAGCCTACCGGCCGGAAGGGCTGGGAAATCTACGGGTGGCAGGACCACCGGCTATGGTTGTACCAGGGGGAACTTGGCCGCTTGGCACAACAAGGACGCTATACTGGCACGCGGGACCGAATACGTGAAGCGACCTACCAGCCAGATGGCCGTATAGAGGAATCGGTTTGGGAGGATGACGACAAAGGCCGCATAAGAGTCGGGCCATACGATGTCACTGAAGACGCGGAGCCATACGCCCGGTATATTGCCGAGAGGCGCGCGGGCAGGCATTTCTTCGCATTCTGCGAGCGCACTGGCGTGCTCGGCATCGTCTTGGACGGCGTCTCGCGCCAGCTCGGCTTGCTCGACCCGCCCGAGCCCACCGCGGGCGATTATTCCATCTAGCAGCAGCACAGTCATCTGTGCAATCGACGTCCAACACTCTTGGGAGTAGCCTTGTTCAGGACTGCAAGAACTGGATAGCCAGCGTATGTCTGAAATCTGCTTCCGTAGGTGCGACGATAGCGAGTGTCAAAACGCCGCGGGGCAGGTCATTTTTCCACACAAATGTGGCTGCATCCATCGCCTTTGGTATGCCGTCGTTGTCCTCGATGTACCTGTCGACGAACACGGGTTGGAATGTTCGCGGCTCGGTAATGCTGGAAGTGATCGCTGCCTCGAATGGCAATGTCTCTAGCCTAGTGCCACGGGATGGCGCCCATGCGCTTCCGTATAGCACCATCCGAGGAGACTCGAGTGCCCTTGCACGGTCGCCGCCAGGCATGACTTCGCCGGTGAGTTCTTGCCAGGGCAAGCTTAGGTCCTCCGGCTTGTTCTCGGCGTTCATGTCCTCGCCGCTTTTAAGATCCAAATCTATCTGTACTCGTGCGCCATCCGGCAGGTAGAAGATCCGCCGGCGCATCCAAAGCGGTGCCGTTTCGTCCATAGAGTACAACTCGCCGGTACGCTCATACAGTGCCAGTGCTTCGTCGATTTGGTCCGTTTCGGTAAATATAGGATATACAACGCCCCATTCGGCGGAGATTGGTTGCAATTTCTCGTTATGACTAGCGTCTACAGATTCATTTGCCATGTAGCTATATTAACATAAAATTATGATATATCAACTCTGCAACCAAAGATATTGACAAAGCATCGGCTGCTTATGATAATCACCCTAACGGCAGGAGGGAAATGTGATGAAATTAAATACCAGGGCGACGGTGGAACTTGCCCAAAAGGACGAGGATATACGGCAGATGAAATTGGCACGCGATAAATTGGGGATATTGGCGCAAGGCGCCTGGGTGGAGTACGCGCGGCAGCTACGCCAAGCAGCGTTGATAATAGCCAAAATGGGTGCGCCGGGGCTCAAAGCGGCGCTTGACAAGGCGGGGATAGAGATGCAGGTTTTTACAACCGAACCCCTGGATCTAACCGAGCCGGCAAGTACCGGTCCCAAGCCGAAGCCGATCGTATTAGGCAGGGGTTACTTGGTAAACAACGACAAATCCGCTGGGGTTAC
>CAZGPZ010000053.1:0-6996 GCA_964527385.1 uncultured Candidatus Saccharibacteria bacterium
ACCTTGGTATCACGACCAATAACCAGGCTGAGTACACGGCGCTCAAATTGGCGCTTGAAGAAGCAAAAAACATCGGGGCGAACGAAGCGAGCATTTATATGGACAGCCTCCTCGTCGTTAACCAGATGCGGGGGGTATTTAAAATTAAAAACAGGGACCTGTGGCCAATCCATGACGCTGTGCAGCAGCTGGTGAAACAATTCAAAAAGGTTTCCTTTACACAGGTTCCACGGGAAATGAACAAGCTGGCTGATGCCGCAGTCAACCGTGCCCTGGACGCCCATGTAAACCACTAAATTTTATCCTGCAACATATGCGTGTACTCATATAAGCAAAAGTGGTATAATATATCTGTAGCTAGACTATTAGCTGGCCGCCCCGCCGAAAGTGGGGAGGAAAGTCCGGGCAGCGTAGGGAAGGGCAGTTGCTAACGGCAACCAGGAGAAATCCTAGGGAAAGTGCCACAGAAACGAGACCACCGGCAACCCACAAGGTTGCTCGGAACGGGTGAAACGAGTGGGGTAAAAGCCCACAGGTGATGGCGGTGACGCCATCAAGAGGTAAACCCTGCCCGCTGCAAGGGGCTGCTCACGCCAATTTGGCTGGTTCCCGCCAGAGCAGCCGCAAAAAACCGCTTGATCCCTCTGGCAACAGTGGGACTAGATAGATGGCTAGCATGGGGCTTAACGGTCCCAACAAAACCCGGCTTATAGATAGTCTAGCAACTAAAAACTCCCCGTAACCGGGGAGTTTTTAGTGAATAGCTATGTCCTATTTCTGGGTCGCCTTAACAACTGCCTCGAACGCCTTTGGTTCATTGGTGGCGAGTTCGCTCATAACCTTGCGGTCAAGCGTGATGTTGGCTGCCTTCATTGCAGCGATGAGGCGGCTATACGTTGTATTGTGCATGCGGGCAGCGGCATTAATGCGTGCATTCCATAGCTCGCGGAAGGTGCGTTTTCGATTGCGCCGGTCGCGGTAAGCAAATTGGAGTGATTTGGTGACTGCTTGCCGCCCTCGCTTCAGGCTAACGCGGTTCGGGTGGGTCATGCCTTTCGTGGCGTGACGTATGGCAAGGTGCTTTTTATGGCCAGCAACGCCTCTTTTTACACGCATTTTAAACTCCTAGTTTCTTCTTAAGCGTAGCTTTGATACGCACGTTGGTTATCGTGCCAAGGCCACTGAGGCTGCGTTTGCGCCCGCCACTCTTTTTCTGGAGGAAGTGGCTCATATTTGGGTGCCCAACACGGACTTTGCCGTTCTTGGTAATCCGGACGCGGTCCTTGGTGCCGCTATGGGTTTTTAGTTTAGGCATAGAATCTCCTTGAACCTACTATAATAAATCAACATCTGGCTACGGGTTTTGTTGGTGCTGCTGCGTGCTTCGTACGACGAGGTTAAGCTGTTTGCCGGCAAACAAAGGTTGTTGGTCGACAACGATATTTTCGCCGAGATCGGCAACAAGCTTGTCGGCGAGCTTAAAGCCAAGTTCCTTATGGGCAAGCTCACGCCCGCGATACACGACAGTTAGTTTTACCTTGTGACCGGCGGCCAAAAAGTCGCTGACTTTCCCAAGTTTTACCTGCAGGTCGTGCTCGCCGATTTTCAAGCCGAAACGCATTTGTTTCAATTCGGCCACGCGCGCGTTTTTTTTGTTCCGCTGGAGTTGCTTCGTACGTTGGTAACTATACTTGCCCCAGTCGACAATCTTAACAACGGGTGGTTTCGCGTCTGGCGATATTTCTACCAGGTCGAGTTCACGTTCTTCGGCGAGCTGTAACGCCTCACGCCTCGAAAGGATACCTAACTGCTTGCCGTCCTCATCAATTACCCTGAGCTCAGGAGCCTGAATCGCGCCATTCAGGCGGGTTGCTTTGCTTATAGAAGGTTCTCCTTTATTTGTCCTAATTACGTTAACTTGTGTACACAACAGTGTAACAGATTGTTTAACAGGGGTCAACAGACAACCACAAGCCTATAGAGGATTGCTTTGCTCGGCTCTTCGGTATTGAAGGGCTTCGGCAATGTGGCTGGGCTGTGTATCGTAGCTAGCATCCAGGTCGGCAATGGTGCGCGCTACCTTGACAGCTTTCATATAACTGCGCGCCGAGATCCCTAGGCGTTCGGCTGCAGTATCTAGCATGTCTTTGGCAGGGTTTGTTAAGCGCGAGTGCAGTCGGATATCCTTGTTGTTCATTCTACCATTCAGCATGGTGGCAGAACCATAACGCTTTAGTTGCAGCGACCTGGCCCTCACAACCTGTTCGCGCAACCCATCATCATTTTCCCTGGATACTTGCTGCAGCAAGTGTTTATGGTCAACATCCTGCACGGTCGTGTGCAGGTCAATGCGGTCAAAAATGGGACCAGAGATACGCTGTTGGTAGTGGGCTATTTGGTGTGGCAAGCACGTGCAGGGTTTACTTGACCCGTAATATCCGCAGGGACAGGGATTCGCGGTTGCGACGAGCGTAAACTTTGCAGGGTACAAAACCGATTCCTTGGCCCGCGAAACAGTAATAACGCGGTCTTCTAATGGTTGGCGAAGCGCCTCCAGGGTAGTGCGGCTGAATTCTGGCATTTCGTCGAGAAAAAGCACCCCACAATGGGCGAGGCTGATTTCTCCTGGCCGTAAATTGTGCCCGCCGCCAATAATAGATACTGGGCTTGCGCTGTGGTGCGGCGAGCGGAACGGGCGGCTTGCAACGAGTGTTTCGTAATCGTTTGTAACGAGGCTATGGAGCTGGGTGACTTCGATTATTTCTTCGTGATCCATGCTTGGTAAGAGCGACGGGAATGCTTTTGCTAGCATGCTTTTTCCCGTTCCCGGCGGACCACTCATGAAAACGTTGTGACCACCGGCAGCAGCAATAACAAGTGCACGTTTTGCATGGTCTTGGCCGACTATCTCACCAAAATTTGTTGTTGCTGCTTCGTTAGGTGACTCATCAAATATACCCGCGCCCGTTTTCACTGGATAGATACCAGTGCCGGTGGTGAGGTATTCGTACAGTTGCTTAAGCGACGAAACGGGGACGAGCGTAATACCGGGAACAAGCTGGGCTTGCCGTAGGTTTCGTTCCGGTACCATGAAGCAAGAAATGCCTATACTACGCCCAGCAAGGAGTTTCCCGATGATACCCCTCACGGGCCGCACGTTACCGTTCAACCCTAACTCCCCGATGACAATAGTCTCTTTTAAGCAATCAAGCGGTATCTGCCGACTGCTCTTGAGAATAGCTGCCGCCATGGCGAGGTCGAAGCTACTGTCCGTTTTGGGTACGTCTGCAGGCGCGAGGTTGAGTGTAATTCGTTTCCGGGGAAGTTGTAGTGAGCTTGCCGCAAATGCTGCGCGGACCCGTTCCCGGGCTTCGTCTACTGACTTGCTTGCGGACCCAACGATTACTATAGCGGGCAAATTGTTTGAGATATGGCATTCGATGTCGATCAAGGTGCCATGCGTTCCGGACGCCACAATGCTTTTTATGCCGCTTTCCATGTCCCGTATTGTAGCTTTGGCGTGCGTAGAATCAAACACCTACAGCCAATTCTTCATATTACTGTCAGGAAGTTAAAAAAGAACAACGACCTGCGAGTAGTCGTTGTTCTTAAGAAGTTCTTTTTGTTTTTGAGCACTTTTTTTGTTCAAGTGCTATGCATATCTTAGTAAAAGATATGAGCGTGTGTCAACAACTTTATTGGGTAAAACCAAGCAACCTGTGTATAACTTTTTACCACTCCAGCCGACGTTCGACGTAGCCAGCTAAAACCATAAACAGGATTGACTTTTTAGAGGCGATGTAGTAGCGTTAAAGATGTAAGTCACAAAAACAAAAAATCAAACAAAACCTGACTTACTGCCAACGCTCCCAATAGCTGTATAAAGCTAAAGGAGCGGTCAGTCAACTGCCTTTGGGCGATAAGCGCTAAACATTATATATGAGCGGATTTATCGCCCAGGCAACTAGGAGGAACTATGCCATTTCGCTAGTAATTATCACGATTCGAAAAAATAAATATTGCCGGCTTTCTACTTACACAGTACCAAGCGGCATCAAATAAAAATGTTGTCCAAAATTATCCTGTATCTGAGAAAATATGCTTTGGTCATTGTGTTGCTGGTATTTGACCTGGGTTACTTTAGCTCAGTCGACCCAGCGGCAGCGAACTCCTTTATGATTATGATTGGTTGTGTGTTGGTGATCGTGAGCGTCTATCTGCTTTGGTTCATGTTTGGCGGGTTCCTTGATGCCTGGACGGTGCTCCCGAGCAAGCATAGGAGAAAATTCGTGCTTGCAGGCACACTATTGACGGTATTCATGCTTCTGATGCAGTCGATCGGCCAATTGAGTGCGCGGGATATTGCGGCAGCGGTGCCTCTTACGTTGATCCTCTATCTTTACTTCGTGCATTTGTCGCAACCCCCAGCACGCCGAAACGGCGCATCAGATTAGGATAACTAGAATGCAATCCCACCAGGTTGTATACTGTTAATGTCATGCAGCCAGATAGCCAACAACCACCAGCCAGTTTAGGTTTGCAAAGTAATGTGCCGACCATCAGCCAGCCGGTACCTAACCAGCCATATAATACTAGTCAACCTGCTGTGTCTTATCCCTCTGCCTTGCAGGCGGCGACGCCCCAGCTGGCCGAGGATACCGATCTCATCGAAGAAGAATGGGTCTCTGCTGCAAAACGCATCATCTCGGAGAATAAACAGAACCCCTTTGCGCAGAACGAGGCAATGAATTTGCTCCGCAAGGATTACATGAAAAAACGCTACGGCGAGAATATTAAAGCGGCAAATTAATGGTGATACTCCTTATCCTGGCACTAGTTATATTAGTTACCGTATCAATCGTGGCGGCAATAGTTGTTTGGTCAATCCGCAACAATATTCGGGAAAAGAAAAACTATGAACGCGCGCTGAAGATGGTGCCACTCCTGATCCATTTGCCGCCAATGAGCGAGGATATCGAAGCGAATGGGCGCGACGCGCGGGATATCGTCGATGAAAACATTTCAAAGGCTCAGGTTATCTACAATATTATTGCAAGCACCATGCAGAAAGGCTTCAAGAGCAAACTGTACGGTCAGCGTCACCTGTCATTTGAGGTTGTTGGGTCGCAAGGACTTGTTTATTTTTATGCAATGGTGCCCATAGTACTCGTTAACGTCGTTCGACAGGCCATAATCAGTGCCTATTCTGCTGCTCAAGTAGAAGAGGTAGCCGAGCATAATATATTCAACCAAGTTGGTGGGCTGACCAGTATCGCTGGTGGAGAGTTCGTCCTGAAGAAACCATTCGCATACCCGATAGCAACCTACCAAGAATCAAAACGCGACACAATGCAGGCAGTCCTCAACGCGCTATCGACGCTTGAGAAAGAAGATGGAGCAAGCATACAGATTATGTTGCGTCCAGCAGATCCGAAATGGCAGTCGAATGCCAGTTTGGTGGCAAGCGACAAGCGCAAGGGCAAGAAAAGCAAATCCCCGCTGCAACATACATGGGCGTTCGTGAGGCAATTTGCCATGGCTCTCGCCAAACCGCCCGAGGAAAACAAATCGGAAGATAAGCCAGAACTATCCAACCTTGAGCACTCAGTACTCGATGCGATAGACGATAAAACGCGCTACCAAGGTTACGAAGTGCTCATACGTTTGGTAGTTTCGTCAAACATCACCCAGAGAGCGCAAGCTATAGCTTCCAATCTGGTGGCGACATTTTCACTATTTGATGCGCCGGGAAAAAACGGCTTCAAATTCGTCGCGACTGACAACCCCGGGGACCTAGCTACCAACTACATATTGCGTCTCTTTCCCCAGCGCAACAACGATATGATACTCAATTCCGTTGAATTAGCGACGTTGTTTCATTTTCCGGACCAACGGGCGATCCCTACCTCACAGCTGCGGCGCCAGGAGTCAAAGCAGGTTGATGCGCCGCGCAATATGCCAGATGGTGGTCTTTTGTTGGGCTATAACATCTTCCGGGGAGTGAAGAAACCGATTCATTTGAGCGTCCAGGACCGCCAGCGCCATATGTATGCGGTAGGACAGACAGGTACTGGTAAATCTACCTTCCTAGAAAACCTTGCGCTCCAGGACATGATGAGCGGTAATGGTTTTGCGTTCGTGGACCCGCACGGAGATACCGTAGAGCGGTTGCTTGCAATGGTGCCGAAAGAGCGCACGGAAGATGTGATTTACTTTTCGCCGGCTGATATGGCGCACCCGATGGGCCTGAACCTCTTCGAATTTGATAACCCTGACCAGAAAGATTTCCTGATCCAGGAATCATTGAACATGCTCTATAAGTTATATGACCCGCAGCACACCGGTATCATGGGTCCCCGTTATGAGCACTTGTTCCGCAACGCGGCGCTGACGGTCATGGCCGACCCAGAAGGAGGCACATTCGTTGACATCCCGAAACTCTTCCGTGACCCGAAATTCGTCCAGCAGAAATTGAAGTTTGTTACCGACCAAAATATCCGTGAGTTCTGGGAAAAGGAAATGCCGCAATCACAACGCTCGAACGAATTCGGCGACGTTGTCAGCTGGTTTGTCAGCAAGTTTGGTGCTTTCTTGTCCAATGAGATGATGCGTAATATCATCGGCCAGACAAAGAGCGCCTTCAACCTACGTGACATTATGGACCAGAAGAAAATACTTTTCGTAAACCTCAGCAAGGGGCGTACGGGACCTCTTAATATGCAGCTGCTCGGCATTATCTTTATCATGAAGTTCCAGGCCGCTGCGATGAGCCGGGCGAATATACCAGAAGAGCAGCGTGCCGACTTCGCGCTGTACGTAGACGAGTTCCAAAATTTCTCGACCGATTCATTCGCGACCATCTTGAGTGAAGCCAGAAAATACCACCTGAACCTTATCGTTGCCAACCAGTTCACGACGCAGTTAAGCGAAGAAATACGCGATGCTGTTTTCGGGAACGTTGGTACCACGGTTGCGTTCCGGATCGGTGACCGCGAT
>CAZGPZ010000054.1:0-6871 GCA_964527385.1 uncultured Candidatus Saccharibacteria bacterium
GTGCCGTCAAAATCCCTGCAACATATCCTGCCGCTGCTGCCAAACCTGCTGCGACTGCCAGGCGCTTCAAGAGTTTTCCCATCATTACCCTCCTTTTACTTACGAGCTTTTTCGACTGCTTTAATAATGTTGTTAATAACCTTGAACAGCGCGAGTGGGCCGCTAGCGTTTCGCATCATTTCCGCGGCTTCGCTAGCTGTTTCAACAACTGATTCCGCACGCTCAACTACATGTTTGATCGAGTTGATAAGTTTTGCAATGAGAATGAGCACAACAATGCTAACGACCAAAAACAACGTGAGAACCGACGAAACGATGATGACTAAGATTGATTCAGCTTCGTGCATAGTATACCCCTCTTACCCAAGTTAATACTACTTGAGCTTATTTTGCAAATAAGCGCGGAGGCCAGGGCCGACGTCATCACGTTCGAGCGCTATTTCGAAGACGGCTTTTAGGTAACCAAGTTTGTCGCCGGTGTCAAACCGTTTGCTGTTTTTGATTTCACAACCATAAAACGCCTTGCTGTCAGCAAGCATTGGTTGGATAACCGCGTCCGTCACATAAAATTCCTGGCCAGGCTTGAGCGATGCCAGGCCGCGCTCAAGGTACTCAAACACTTCTGGCGTGAAGAGATACCCGCCGACACTAGCAAAATTCGATGGCGCCTTTTCGGGTTCGGGCTTTTCGATGATGCTCGTGACTTTCATGACGCCGTCGCGCACCTTTGTCCCGCCAACCACGCCGTACCGGCGGTAGTCGTCATCATTCTCAATAGTAATGCATGGCAAGATCGCGCCGTCCAGTTCGTGATATAGGTCGATCATCTGCCTGAACGCGTTCGGTTCAGCGAATGTCAGGTCATCGGCGTAAGCATAGATAAACGGCTCGTTGTCGATGAGCGAGGCAACGTTCATGATCGGCGTCGCGTTGCCGTAGGGACCCTTCTGGCGCACATAGACAAAGTTCGCCATGTCGGCAAGGCGCTGCATCTCATCGATGAAATGCTCTTTTTGAGCGCCTCCTGCCCGGAGATTGTTCAACAAGTCCTCGTTCGGCACATCAAAATGATCCTCTATGCTGCGCTTGCTATAGCCGGATACGATAATGATATCTTGTATGCCGGCTTCGACCAGTTGCTCGACAATATACTGTATGACCGGCTTGTCAACGATTGGCAGCATCTCCTTCGGCATCGCCTTGGTCTGCGGCAAAAACCGCGTCCCGAAACCCGCCGCTGCGATAACTGCTTTCGTTACCCTCTTCATATTTGTATTGTATCAGGAAGTATCATTTGACCATGCTCATTTGCCACGCAAACGAACGTTTGGCACGTCGGACAGCGATGATATCTCCACTTTATCCCCCACGGTAATGGCTTGTCCCTCTCGCCAAGCATATGTAAGAGCTTGGCCAAAGAACATCCCGCTATCTCCCAAGTCACTCTCGCCGATACGCCCTTTGAGGGCACGAGATACAAGGCCATCGTAAGTGCCCGTAGCCGGATCGATGTTGGGTACGGGACAACGCGCGATCGGTCCTACGATAAGTGCGCCTATTGTACCGATCATAAATGCAATTCGCGGGTCGATGCGATCCTCGCCAAAGGCGCCAAGCGCTTGTCCATCAATGACAAGATTCGGGCGCGTTCGAATGATCTCCTCGTCAGGAAGGCCGATTGCCCTCCACGAGGCCAGGCTCTCAAGCGAAAGCGGCTTGCCGTCCTGCCCTGCAAGTTGCACAACCATTCCCTCGCTCCAATAGCGCTGCGACATCATGCGAGGCTGGCTTCGATCGGCCCGTAGTAGCCGTATCTCTCGGGGCACGGGTGACTGAGGAGGCTGCAGAAGCCTCGAAAAATACGCAGCTGCTTCATCGCCCTGATCAACGCCAGTGAACTTCTTACCAAACATATCTAGCCGCACAATCGGACCTTCAATGTGAGCCGCGTCAAGCGCAAGTCCGCCAAGCCTGCTCGATACTAGCAGTTTGCCCTCGTGGATGTCTATCTTGACTGTCGCAAGCTCTCGATCCTGTGGATGAGCCAAATGACGAGAAGCATCCCATCCCCTAGGAGTCACAAAAGTCTGGTCTGCTACGTCATATAAAACAAAGTCACGGTCCGCAATACCATCAACCTCGAATCCATTTGGCCCTAATGCAAGGGAATCGGGACTATGACCGTTAATCGTCGCCGGGCCGGCCCCCTTTATTGGATAGATGTAGACAGCCCGGACCCGGTCAACAATGGTTTCCATATACTCTATAGACCAAGCTGCTTCTTAATCAATTGTTGCGCCAACGCGGGATTGGCTTTGCCCTGGGATAATTTCATAACCTGGCCGACGAGGAAGCCGATGGCGCGCTCTTGGCCGGCTTTGAGATCTTCCGCGGCTTTGGCATTCTCGGCGATGACTTGTTTGACAATTTCTGCGATAGCACCTTCGTCGGACACCTGCAAGAGGTTCTTTGCCTCGGCAATTTTTTCAGCCGAACCGCCATGTGCCGCCAATTCGTCGAACACTTCTTTTGCCGCGCTTGAGCTTAGCTTGCCGTCACCAGCCAGCCGGGACAGGGTAATGAGTTCCGCCTCGTCAACACGGTGATTCTCGTTTTCGCTCGTTGCGGCGGCGTCATCATTTGCCGGGCGCAGCAACCAAAATGCTATTCTTCGCGCATCATCAGGCGTCGCCGCATGGAGAACGCTGATAACCGTTCTGGCTGTGCCTATGTCCGCCAAGATATCTTCGACGACCTTCGCGTCAATGCCGATGCGCTGCAATTCTTTCCGGTATTCAGCAGGTAATTCAGGCATGTCTTTCTTGGCAGCTTCGACGTACGCGTCACTGAGCACGACGGGCGGGATGTCAGGGTCCGGCATGTACCGGTAATCGTGGGCTTCTTCTTTGCCGCGCTGCGCAAACGTCTTCTGCTTGGCATCGTCCCAGCCTCGTGTCTCTTGCACGATTTCGCCACCGTTTTCGAGGATTTCTATCTGTCGACCAACCTCAAAGTCAATCGCCTTTTCAATGCTGCGGAAACTGTTGAGGTTTTTTGTCTCGGTCCTGGTGCCTTTCGTGGCAGAGTCTTTGCTGACGCTTGTGTTGACGTCGAACCGCATGTGACCAAGATATAGATCACAGTCGCTGACATCGGCGTACTTCATGCGCAAGTAGAGTTCGCGGGCGTACGCTTTGGCTTCGGCAGACGAGTGCAAATCCGGCTCTGACACGATTTCAAGTAGCGGCGTGCCGGCGCGGTTGAGGTCCACCAGGCTATAATCTTTGCCTGCCGGGTGCGTGCTCTTGCCGGCATCTTCTTCCAGGTGAGCCCGGGTAATGCCGACTCGGAAAGTTCGGACTTCCTTGGTTGCCTCGTCGAGCAACGGCACGTCGATGAACCCCTGCCCGATGATCGGCTGGTCGTACTGCGATATCTGGTAACCCTTCGGCAAATCAGGATAAAAGTAATGCTTGCGGTCGAATTTGCTGAACCGGGCAGGCTCTGTCCCCAACGCAAATGCCGCGCGGGTTGCCAATCGGACCGCCTCTTCGTTCAACACTGGCAGCGCGCCTGGCAGGCCGAAACAAATGTGGCTGACCAACGTATTTGGCGGCGCTTCGCGGGCGTCGTTGCCGACGGCGGCAAACAGCTTCGTTTTTGTCTTCAGCTGGACATGGCACTCGATGCCGACGGTCACGGTGTATTGTTTGCGAAGTTCGGTACTAATCATTTTCCAGTGCTCCTAGGTCACGCAACGCTTGGCGCATGCTCTTCAGCGCGGCTTGGACGTCACGTTTGTACAGGCGGGGGATTTCTTCGTTGGCAACTTTGTTGCTCAGCTTATGCGCGAACCAAATACCGTCATTGTCGTTCAGCCGGCGCTGCGCGGCGACCAAGCGCTCACCCATCGAACGGCCTTTGCACTTGCACCTTTTCAGTGCTTCGTCGAGCAGCTTGTCGGCGTTCACGATCGCACTCGGCCATGATTCACTTTTGCCGCACAACTGCTGCACGTCACGCTCCCACCGATCCTGGAATTTTTCAGTGTTGACATGGTATTTATGGCGTCGAAGTACTATGATAATCGCCAGCAAGGCCAGAATAATGCCGACTCCAATGATTTGAACAAGGTAAACTTTGGCCATGGACAGTATGTTATGCATTGAACAACTCCTCGGCTGCCTTTGCGGCTTCAAGCAAGCTCCGGTCAGCCTTCTGGTTCGCCATCAACTGCAAGCCAACCGGCAAACCATCGCTTTCACCTGCCGGAACGACAGCCGCCGGAGCGCCGACAAGGCTGACGCCGACAGTCATGACATCCGCCAAATACATCTGCAGCGGGTCATTTACATTCTCGCCGATCTTGAATGCCGTCATTGGTGCCGTCGGGCCGACGAGAAAATCAACTTCCTTGAACGCTGATTCGAATTCTCTAATAAGCTTCGTGCGGACGGTTTGCGCCCGTTTGTAGTACGCATCGTAGTAGCCGCTGCTCAGCACGTACGTACCGATCATGATACGGCGCTTGGCTTCCTTGCCGAAGCCGATGCCGCGTGATTTTGTATAACTCTCATAGAGGTCTTTGGCGTCTTTGTAGCTATAGCCGTACCGCTGCCCGTCGTAACGGCCAAGGTTGCTGCTGACTTCCGCCGGCACGACGATATAATACACGGCTAACGCCATGGGCAAGCTCGGCAAGCTCACTTCTTGGATGTCGGCACCTGCGGATTTCAGCTTCTGGATTGCCGCCTCGATTACCTTCCGGACGCCAGGTTGCAGCCCGTCACCCATGTATTCTTTGATAACGCCGATTTTCTTGCCGCTTAGGCTGTATGTTTTGCCGCGCAGGTCGTAACCCGCCGGGTCGCGCTCGATAGTCGTGCCATCCAGTTCGTCCTTGGCAGCTATCACGTCCAGTACGAGCGCTGCGTCGTCGACCGTCCTGGCAAGCGGTCCCATGCAGTCCGTGCTGCTCGCCATCGCTACAACGCCACTGCGGCTCGTCAGGCCGTATGTCGGCTTGTATCCGACACAGCCACTCCAGCTGGCTGGCAAACGGATCGAACCGCCAGTGTCGGAACCGAGGGCGAACGGCACCATATCGAGCACGACCGCTGCCGCCGAGCCGCCAGACGAGCCGCCGGGCACGCGGGTTTTGTCGTGCGGGTTCTTGGTCACCATGAAGTCGCTGTTTTCAGTGCTGCCTCCATGGGCGAACGCGTCCAGGTTCGCTTTTGCTACGCAGATCGCCCCTTCCGCCTCCAACCGCTCGATTACCGTAGACTGATACGGTGCAGTAAAGCCTTTCAAGATGTTGCTGGCGGCTGTTGTTTCAGCGCCGAACACGAGGTAATTATCTTTTGCGATAAACGGCACACCTGCCAAACGACCGGCATTTTCACGGTTTTTCACGCGCTCGTCAATGGCGCGGGCACGTTCGCGGGCTCGCTCTGCCGTGGTAGCGATAACCGCGTCGTATTCTTTCTTTTCGGCAATAGTGTCCAGTGATAATTTGACGAGGTCAATCGCTTTCAGCTCGCCGTTATTGACCTTTTCGGCAATCTCGGCAATCGGCAGCCACTGGCTACGCGCGCCCATTAACCGATCATCCTTTTGACTTTGATCATGTCGTCTTGGACGGCAGGTACATTTTCCAATAACTTTCGGGCTTTATAGCCATAATCGCGAATGGTGTCTTTGCGCATGACGTTCGTCAGCCCGGTCACCTGGTTTGTCGGCTCCAACCCAGAAATATCGACGGATTGCAGCTGCTCGACGTACTGCAAAATCTCGCTCAGCTGCACCTGGAACTGCGCCACTTCATCCTCAGAGAGGTCAAGCCGGGCAAGCCGAGCCAATTTTAATACTTCCTCGCGTGTTAACTTGCTCATTTCACTTGATTATAGCAAATCTGCTCGCGGGATACATTTCTATGGAAAGACCTGCTCGCGCCTAGGTCTGAAAATACTAAGTCGTGGGCGCCGACGACCAAGACCGTGTTTAGCTTGATTGTACCTATTGCCGATAGATAACGTCGCCATGCACGAAGTAAAGTACAACCGAAAACATGTGCTGAAAGCCCCATGCTAAAAATTGCATTAATCGCAATATTATGCTATAATTAATATATGGCTTTTAGTTTTGAGAATGACCAATTTTGGGAGACCGGATATTGTGGTTCCCTTGCTGAAGTGGTTACACGCTCTGCAACTGGTGAAAACCCCTGGGATGCTGCCCGTGTTGTCCAAGCTGTCATGACAAATGTGCCGCTTGATGATCCCCAGCGATTACCCCTGATACAACAAGCAACTGAATTCGCACTCACCACATACCGCGGGAGGCTGGACGAGCAGCGAGCATCGCATATCGGTGCTTGCATCTTGGCCGAACTTGGCGATGTACCTATAGTGCAGAGGCAAGATGACGCTACTCGTGAGTGCACCACAGTAGACCTGGCTCGAAGGGCTGTTGACGAGCTCGAGGCATTCACACCCGACGACACGTTATTCATTGCCCTATGCCACGGCGGTTTTGTTTCGGGCGCTATGACGTTTCTGCTCAGGAACCAAGCAAACCTGCACCGCCAGGACGGGTTTTACCCTGCCTGGTATTCTAACCATCACAAGTGGCATGATGCGCCCCAAATTAACAGCGCTGAGCTAGAATACCTTCAGAAGCTCGCCCAGGATCGGCAGGTGGTCCTGGTTGACGAGGGATCCGAAACTGGCAGCACGCAAGCAAGTGCCGTGCGTATTTTTTCTTCGTGGCTCCGGCAACCGGTATATGGCATCGTCCTCGCCGGTGACCGTGATACGGCAACCAGGCAGGAGCAAGGATTGCATTGGGAGTTATGCCAGGACGAAGGAAT
>CAZGPZ010000055.1:0-6845 GCA_964527385.1 uncultured Candidatus Saccharibacteria bacterium
AGCACAGGACTCATAAGCCTGGGGTCGCGAGTTCAAATCTCGCCCCTGCTACCAAACAAAGGTCTCACCGAAAGGTGAGGCTTTTGTTTGGTAGAGGCAAAGATGCAAAGCACAAACATACTTTGCTGTATGTTACTCTCGCCACCTTGGCGATATAATTTTACTTATATGGCTAATCATACTGTTGGTGTTGGTGTCGCATGCTTTGTCTTCAAAAACGGCAAATTCTTGCTTTTGCAGCGGCACGGTTCTCACGGCGAAGGCACATGGGCAGTGCCCGGCGGGCATTTGGAATTCGGCGAAACTTTCGAAGAAACTGCCCGGCGCGAAGTCAAAGAAGAAACAGGGCTCGGGATCATCAACGTCCGTTTTGGCGCCGTCACCAACGACCGTTTCACCAAAGAGGACAAGCACTACCTGACGGTGTGGATGCTCAGCGACTGGCTGGACGGCAAAGAAGTTATCGCCGAACCGGACAAATGCCTTCGCCAGGGTTGGTTTACCTTTGGCACCTTGCCGGAGCCGCTGTTCGTCTCGTTCACGAACTTGCTTGCCTCAGAATTCTTCGCCGACATCCAACGCCAACTACGCGCCACCAAAACCTAGCTGGCAACCATTGGTTATTCGGTGAGAACGTATAAAAAAATAGGATTGTTTGGTACGCAAAAATACTATAGGATAGTTTGAAAGGAGTTCAGCTATATGTCTGACCAATTTGAGAAAGGGAGAGGATCTACAGGCTTGGAGCAAGCGTTGGTTGGTGGTTGTAGGATGCATGCCTTTCTGTCCGGTGGCGGTTTACGCGTCATTGCCATCCGCGACAGCAATGGAACATTGAAAGGATACGGTGAGGCACCCCATGTTGAGGACGCATTAACTCATGCATCACTAGACTACACGTTAGGGCATGAAACATACGGGGCACAGTATGGTGGTAATGCTGCTCGTTACTCACACTATTTAACTGGTTCCTCGGAAGCAAGTTCACCGCTCGACATGTGCTTGCTCGCAGGCAAAAATATCGACGCTTTCTCAGTTCCAGGTGGCAACGAAATCGTCGTTACGCTGAGCGGCTTAGAGCATTGGCCTGCAGCACCCCGTGAACTCCTAGTGCAGGTTACAGAATCACTCAAGCCAGCTTCTTACCACGAACGAGGCGTGACATATCAGATTGTCCCCTTCAAGTTTCCTGGGGATGGCTCAATAGGCGCGATGTACGAACCAGTTTCTGCGCCTGAAGGAGCACATACGTCTGGTTTTTACAATTACACCATGACAGGCGTCGGTGAAAATTTTGATGCAGCCGCTGCAGCCGCTTTGGAAGCTGAAAAAATAGAACTAATATAGTTAGTCACCTTGCTATCCAACAAGATGGTGCTGCACGGCGAGCAGCACATCGCGGATGGAAACTTCGTCCTTGAGCATGACGTTGACGGCGCCGCTATTCATCGCCTCATTTCGGTCTGATTCTTGCGTCAGGTTCGTCAGGACAATAACAGGGATATTGGCAACAGCCTGGTCGGCTTTCATCGTCTTCAACACGGTGAAGCCATCTTGGCCGGGAAGCAGCAATTCGAGCAGTACGACATCCGGGTGCAACGCGCGGATTTGCGACAGCGCTGTATCGCCGTCCTCGGCGACCGCGACGGTATAACCAGCCTGCTCCAAGCCGGCTTTATACGCCCGCGTCACGAGCATGTCGTTATCGGCAAGGAGGATAAGCTTGTGGCTTGGTTCGTTGTTCATGCTGTCGTGATAACCACCAAAAACAGTGGAAAAGCTCTCAAAATATGCTCAAATCATTATAGCATAACGCCTCCTCTAACACCCCCGCTTCGTGTTAGAATAAGCGTAAGCATCGAATGCGCGAATTTTAATGTGGGGACAATATGGTACTAGCTGATAGCGACCTGGCACGCATCCTCGGCGACCTGAAATACCTGAATGCGTCACAGCTGAAGGCCGCACAGGCGGCCGCCAAAGAAGACCAAACCAGCTTATACGACGTGCTGGTCGAGCGTGATTACCTAAACGAGGAAGAACTCGGCAAGGTCATCGCCTACTACTACCAGCTGCCTTATGTGTCGCTGGCGGACACCAACATCACCAGCGAACTCTTGCACCTGTTGCCGAAAGCCGTCGCCCAGCGCTTCCAGACGATTCCCTTCCGCCTCGATGACAACGGTTTGCACATTGCGACGGCGCACCCGGAAGCCACCGACCTCTACGCTATGCTCGCCAAAAAAGCCGGCACCAAACAGTACCAGTTATCATATAGCCCGGAACCGGAGATCATCACCGCGCTGCACCTCTACAAACCGACGCTTGCCAGTGTCATCAACAACACACTGGCACGTGCTACTGGCGGGGTGTTGCCGGTCAACGACATCATCGACACGCTGTTCGAGTACGGCTACGACTTCAATGCGTCGGACATCCATATAGAGCCGCAAAAAGAGCACACCGCTATCCGCTTCCGCATAGATGGCGTGCTACACGACCAAGTCATCCTGCCGAAAAAGCTCCACGACCAGATGGTCGCGCGGCTCAAGGTCATGGCCCGGCTGCGGACCGATGAGCACTTGAGCGCCCAAGATGGCCGCCTACACCTGAATGACAAATCGAACAACGAGGAGATGACCGTTCGTGTCTCCATCGTGCCGGTTATCAACGGCGAGAAAGTGGTAATGCGCCTACTCGCCAAGCATGCCCGGCAATTCAGCCTGACAGACCTTGGCATGAACCCCGGCGACCTAGCGAAGATCCGCTTGGGCATGCAGCGCCCGTTCGGCATGATCCTGTCTACCGGGCCGACCGGCTCCGGCAAGACGACCACGATATATGCTGCATTGAGAATCCTGAACACCCGCGACCGCAACATCGCCACTATTGAAGACCCGGTCGAGTACGTCGTCGACGGCGTCAACCAAATCCAGGTAAATGCCAAAACCAACCTGACCTTCGCAACTGGGCTGCGTTCATTGCTCCGCCAAGACCCTGACGTCTTGTTCGTCGGGGAAATCCGCGACGAGGAGACGGCCGACATCGCCGTGAACGCCGCTATGACCGGCCACCTCGTCCTGAGCACCATGCACACCAACGACGCCGTGACGACGTTGCCGCGGTTGGTCGACATGCACGTCGAGCCGTTCCTGGTTGCTGGCACGGTCAACGTCATCATCGGACAGCGCCTGGTACGCGAGATTTGCAGCCATTGCAAAGCCAGCGTCGAGCTCGTGCGTACGCCAACTGGTTGGAAAGGCGACGCAACTGACGCGGTCATATTATCAAGCATCAACCCGGCAATCGCCCAGAAATATTTCGGCAAGAAAACAAGCGTGCGCGTCTACCGGGGTACAGGCTGCAGCGCCTGCCATCACACGGGCTACCAGGGACGGTTCGGCATCTTCGAGGTCTTGGAAATCACCCCAAAGATAAGCCAGCTCATCACCGCCAAAGCCGACAGCCAAACGCTCGCCGCCCAAGCCGCCAAAGACGGCATGATGACCATGCTCGAGGACGGCCTGCTGAAGGTCATCGCCGGTCGCACCACGCTATCGGAAATCTTAAGGGTCACCAGGGGGTAATATGGCACCATCGCGCATTCGCCTCAGGGGAAAGGACAAAGTCAGCCTGTTCAGCGACCTGTCAACCATGCTGACTGCCGGCATCCCGATCGCCGAGATCATCGAATCGCTCGAAGCCGATTCGGGCGGCAAAATGAAGCGCGTGCTCAAGGAAATGCGCCACTCGCTCAACAACGGCGAGCCGCTGTCCAAAGCCATGGAGCGGTTCCCGAACACCTTCGACACGGTGACCATCAACATCATGCGCGCCGCCGAGACGGGCGGGACGCTGGAGGAAACCCTGCAGTACATCGTAAAAAATCTAAAGAAGCAGGTCGCCTTCGCGGAGAGCATCCGCATCGCCATGATCTATCCTATTTTCATCGGTGTTATATTCACCGGGATCATCTTGCTCATGTTGACGTTCGTCATCCCGCGTATCAGCAAAGTCTTCAGCTCGATGCACGTCAACATGCCGCCCGTCACGCGCGCCATGATTGCCGCATCGGATTATTTCGTGGCACACTGGGTACTCATATCAATAGCATTCGTGTGCTTGATTATCGCGATGTATATGTTGATTTCCATGAACCGCCGCGCCGTCATCCGCGGGCTGCTCAGCGTACCGGGTTTGCGGCGGCTGGGAACCAATATCGACCTGTTGCAAGTGACACGCAGCTTCGCGCTCCTCGTCCACGCCGGCGTGCCGCTCGACGAGTCAATTACGCTGAGCAAACGGGTCGTCCACAAGAAGCAGATCCTCGCTGCCATCGAGCAAATGCAGCGCAACGTCGAGGGCGGGCGGCCGCTCGCGAACGGCATACGCGAGGGCAAGAGCCTTATCCCGCCGATCATGGCGCGTTCTATTGAGACCGCCGAGACGTCGGGCACACTGGAGCAAACATTGCAAACCCTAGCGGAATATTTCGACGAACAAGTCGCCGAAAGCTTCAAGGTCGTCAACAGTTTGCTCGAACCAATTATGATCGTCGTCATCGGCTTGATGGTCGGCTCGCTGATGGCCACGATTATCGCCCCGATCTATAACCTCATCTCGCAAGTGAACTCACTCTGATGCGCCGCCTTGAAGCCGGTTTTACCCTCGTGGAAGTGCTCATCGTGATGGGGATATTGATCGTGCTCCTCGGCATCAGCCTCGTCAATTTGGGACGCCCGCAAGCCGCCGCAAACAGCAATACAACCGTGCAAACCTTGGTCGCCGACCTGAAGAGCCAGCAACTCGCGGCAATGTCCGGCGGGACGGGCGGCACATCGTCGGCACAGCCCTACGGTATATATGTCCAGGGCGCGCAGTTCACCTTGTTCACGGGTAGCAGTTATAGCGCTGGCGACCCGAACAACTTCGTGGAATCTGCCGCCAGCGGCGTCGCGCTCAGTACCACCTTGCCCAGCTCGACAGTAATTTTCCAAAAAGGCAGCGGCGACGTGCAGGGCTTCGTAAACGGCAGCAATACCATCACGCTCACGGGCAAGGACGGCACGCATACGGTAACGATCGGGCGCTATGGAGGCGTCGCGTATAACTAAATGAGGCAAGGACAGCGCCAACGCGGCGCCACACTGGTCGAAGTACTCGTCGCCATCGCCCTGGCCGGCATTATGTTGCCGGCGCTAGCGGAGGCAGTTTTGACTTCCCAGGCAGCCAGCCCAGAGGCGCAACGGCGCCTCCAAGCCGTCAGCCTGGAGCGCGAGGCCATGGAAGCCGTCCGATCAATCCGTGAAGCCGGATGGAACAATGTCGCAACGAACGGCACGTATCACCCCGTCATCAGCGGTAGCGCATGGACGCTTGCCAGTGGCAGCGAAACGATCAACAACTTTACCCGCCAGATTGTTATTAGCTCCGTCCAGCGCGACAGCACAGGGGTGATCGTGGCGAGTGGAGGCACGATAGACCCATCAACCAAAGACGTCGTCGTGACCGTTTCCTGGACAAGACCGATCAGCTCGTCGGTTTCCAACGAAACCTACCTGTCGCGTTGGCGCAGCGAAACGTCGTGGGCACAGACCACCCAGGCAGATTTCAATGCCGGCACGCTCGACAACACGACGGCCACCAATAACGCCGGCGGCGAAGTAGAACTGGCGGGCGGCGGCAGCAGTATCACATGGGCAAGCCCGGTCCAAGCTGGCAGCTATAACATCAGTGGCAACACCGACGCCAATGACGTCTACGTCGATTCGTCCACCAATCGTGCCTATGTCGTCAACGGCGCCGGCATGAGCATCATCGACGTCAGCAACCCTGCCAGCCCCAGCCTGCTCGGCACCTTCGCGAGCTCCAGCCAATTGAACGGCGTGTACGTATCTGGCAATTACGCCTACTTGGCTTCGGCGAATGGCAGCGGCGAATTGACTATCGTGAATGTCTCCAACCCAGCCAGCCCGGTACAAGCGGGTATTTTGAATATGAGCGGCACAGTCGCGGCAACGAGCGTATTTGTCAGCGGCAGCTACGCCTACGTCGGCAAAACGTTCAGCGCCACCAGCGGCCAAGCTGAATTCACCATCGTGAATGTCTCCAACCCAGCGGCGCCGACCGTCGCAGGCTCGCTCGATGTAACCGCAACAGTCAACTCTGTCTATGTATCGGGCAACTACGCCTACCTGGCAACTGCCGTATCAACTGCGGAGCTGACCGTCATTAACGTCACTAACAAGAGCGCTCCCTCGGTCGTCGGGACATACAACGCCGCGGGCACGGTCGCTGGTACCGATGTTTTCGTCGGGCCGACGTACACCTATCTGTCGGAACTAAGCAATTCGGGCGGCCCGGAACTCTTCGTGCTCGACACTACGAACCCGGCTAGTATTTCGCTCATTGGGTCATATGAAGCAGGCGCTGACATTAACGGCGTCTATGTCGTTGGGACCGAGGCGTTCCTGGCGACAGCCATCAACAAAGCCCAGTTCACGGTTCTCGACCTCTCTACGCCATCAGCGCCAACGGTCGAAGGCAAAAATAGCCAATCAACAGATAACGATATCTTTGTTGCGAACGACGCGGCGTACATCGCATCGACGTCAAATACGG
This sequence comes from uncultured Candidatus Saccharibacteria bacterium, assembly GCA_964527385.1. GTDB lineage: Bacteria > Patescibacteriota > Saccharimonadia > Saccharimonadales > UBA4665 > JANWHZ01. Next base: position 6,622 of record CAZGPZ010000055.1, read on the forward strand.
CCGAGCTGACCATCATGCAGGGATCAGCGACAGTCGGGGGCAAATCCGCGAGCGGCACCTACACGTCACAGACTTTTGACGCCGGAGCATCGATAGGATTTAACTACTTTGCATTTACCACGGCACTACCAACTGGAACGACGGTTACCTTCCAGGTTGCTGCCAACAACGACAACGCGACCTGGCACTACGTCGGCCCGGACGGCACGGCATTCACGCAGTAC
>CAZGPZ010000056.1:0-6825 GCA_964527385.1 uncultured Candidatus Saccharibacteria bacterium
GGTCGAGAACTCCAAGGCAGCCGGCTTCAAGGTCGTTTACGAGCGGCGCTATCCGCCGGCAACCACGGACTTCGCGCCGATCGTGCGCGCGGTTCAGGCGACCAATCCGGATCTGTTCGTCGTCTGCTCCTATCCGCTCGACTCGGTCGGCATGGTCAAGGCGATGAACGAAGTCGGTTTCAAGCCGAAGATGTGGGGCGGCGCGATGGTCGGCCTGCAGGCGACCGTGTTCAAGACCCAGCTCGGCCCGCTTCTTAACGGTCTGGTGAACTTCGAAACGTGGCTGCCGGTCAAGACGATGCAGTTCCCAGGTTCGATGGAATTGCTCAAGTAGTATCAGGCGCGCGCTGCGGCCGAAGGCGTCGACCCGCTCGGCTATTACATGCCGGTGTGGGCCTATGCCTACCTGCAGGTGCTAGGCGATGCGGTCAACGCCACCAAGTCGCTGGACGATGGCAAGATCGCGCGTTCTAGGGTGGAACAGATATACAATGTTGGTTCTCGCAGGCAAATTGTCCGTAGCTATGAAGTGCTTGGTGATGACCCAACCCGGGACGAACAGGTATGGAACGTGCAACACCTGCCACACACTGGCGACGTATCGTTCGGTCCGTATCACTATTTGGGCAGTAAGGCGGAGCAAGCGTTCCGGGCGGTCGGCGAGGACACGATGGTCAGTGACATGCTCGGTTGCTTGGCGGCGCACGGCGCGCTGGAGCCAATCCGCGAAGAGCTGGATGCCGCTTTGGACGCCATATAGCAGCAACCCGAGCAATTATGAAGCAAGGTTAGCGAGGTCTGTGTCCAAGCCGGTTTCCTGGATGGCTTGCATAACTAAGCTGTGCATATCATCGCTCGCCAAGGGCGCAAGCGGCTCTTCGTCTGGTAGCTCTGGCAAGAAATTCTCAAAATGCTGCGGATGGTTTTCCATCAGCCACCGCACAGTTTTGAAAACATTAAGGCCGTCTCTTTGGTAGAAAGTTATAAGGCTGTCGTGAGGTTGGCCAGCTTTGTCTACGGGTCGCAACTCTGGCATAGTGCCGTAGCCGAGCTTGGAAAGTACTCTATACATAGCGAAATGGTTCCGCGCCCTGTTCCTGACGCCAGTGTGGACGTTATCGATGCCGCGGCCAACGTTGCACCAAAACTCATAAGGTATGCCATCTTGTTCAAAGCGGTCTTTGCGCGGGAATGGCTGGTCCATCGGTGAGCTATGCGTATCTGGCATGAATGATATATTAGATTAATTATGCAAGATGTCAAGTTGACCCATCGGCGGGCACGGCGACTAATTACTGGGTAGTTTCGGCTTGGCTCGTGATCTGTGGCTGGATGACGTAGATTTGCAAGGTCTTTTTGCCGGTGGCGCGGTACGCTTCCTTGCCTAGCGGCAGTGTTATGAGCCGCACGTCCATGCCGATGAGTTCCGGGAAATCTTGCGGTGTGAAAATATGTGTCGGCAGCGCTGTGTCATCCTGCGTGATGTGGGCAGCGACGGCGCCGCTCTGGTCTGCGGCGGCCAGGCCCCGCAGGAAGCATCCCCAGCCAAACTGCTGGCGTTTGTCGGCCAAGAAGACGGCGGTGACTAATTGCCGGCGGGCGCGTTGTACCCATTCTGAGCGGCGGATCGAGATGGTGCCATCTGCTTCGAGCTTGCCGTAGGAATTATCAACGAGCTGCGCTGATGTTTCCAGGAATTGGTCCGTCCGCCACGAACGCTTTTCCGGCGGAAGGAATGCTTCCCATGATTTTGACAAGGCGTGGATACCATAGGATTGGCCATCGTCATGCAGCGCCGGCACGCCGGGGCTGGCAAAGTGGTCGTATACGCTCCAGCTGTGGCCGGCAATGTTCAGGAAAAATTGCGGCAGGGGGAAATGCTGCTGCGAGCCGTGCTCGGTATCGCGCGCCAAAAGCGCGTTCTGGAGCGCGGCCATTGTATCCGCGTTTTCGGTGGCAGCGCGAACGGCTTCGTTGTTGCGCCAACCGGGGTGCGCTTCATATAGCCATAGGTTCCATCGGCAGCCCAGCCCGCCGGCAAGGACAGCGCGCGCCAGAAGCTGCTCGTCATTCAGTACTGATTCTTCGCCCGGAACGGTGCTGGCAAACCGGCGCAACGCGTCGAGTTTCAACCCGAGCAGGTCATTCGCGTCCGCGCCAGCCGGCACTGTCTCGTAACTCATAATGCGGCTACTATATCATGCTTTGACCGGCGTGTTTGTCCACTCTGACATCCCGGCGAAACGCTAGCCGACGATCCGCCCCGTCGTGCCCGATGGCGGTGAAGCTGGCCAGCCAGGTGACCAGCTCTCCTAGCGCCCCCTATATCCTCATTGCTGTAAGTTGCAAAAATAGCAAGGGCAATGTTAAATATTGGAATTGTAATCGAACGGAGTGAAATATGAGACAAATGGGCAGCGGGCCGGATGCCGCACAAGTAGAAGCAGCTATCCAGCGTTTTGAGGCTGTGCAGTTTCCTGCCGAAGATAAAGTCGATGGCGTGCAGGCTGCCATGGCAGCGCGCTTCCGTGACGCCGGCTGCTATGTGCTCGGCGTGGCAGGAGTAGAAACCGAAATCGGCGTTGTCATGGAGGATGACAATGGGATGGGGCTATTCTGGCTAGAACGCAGGACAGCGACCCCGCCCGGCGAACAATGGGTTGACGCTCACGCACTCATCATTGACCCAGATACGGAGAACGCACAGCTTTTCCATCTGATGGAACGCGACGGAGAGGAAGAACGAAGGATCGATTATACGAAAATAGTGCCGCCGCCGAGCTCGTACGGCAGGCTTTACAGCTCCGTGCAAGCCGGCAGGAGGCTAAGCGGTCACGTGCGTTAGGAGCAAGAAACCCAGCGTGCAAAACTCCGTGCCCGCGTACAGCGTTTGGTCGAGCATGGCGCGATCAACCCTGTGTTGACGGCTGCATACGTACAGCCGGAAGCCCTGAAAAAGCGCCCCTGGGTCGTATACCCGATGCCTGAAGTTGCCGGCGACCAAGCCAGCTAATTATCGCGGTGCATAGAGGGGACTACTGTTCTCGTCGCACCGGTATGGATTGCAGTAAAATGCCGGCGACGATGACTGCGAGGCCGATGACCGACGATAGGAGTATCTGCTCGCCGACGAGCAAGCGGATGAAGACGAGCGAGATGAACGGCGTGATGAAGATCAGGTTCGACATTTTCGTGATGTCGCCGAACTTCAGCGCGAAAAACCATGCCACAAACGCGATGCCGGAGGTGAAGATGCCCAACCACAGCAACCCCACTATCTGCCCGCCATTGACGGCAGGCACTGATGAGAAAATAGTGACACCAACGAGCGTGAACACGAACGAGAACAGATAGTAGAACATCGTCGACGTGAAGCGGTCGTAATCGAGCTTCTTGGTCAGCACCGAGAACAACCCGTACGCCACCGCGGCGAGCACTGCCAGCAGCACGCCGGTGGCGTCGAAGTGAAGCGCGGTGATATTGCCATGCGTCACGACAATCGTCACGCCGATGAATGACAACAGCATGGCGGCGGCCTTGCGGGCAGTCAGCCGTTCCTTGAGGATGATAATCGCGAACACGACCACCATGATGGGCCACAGGTAATTGATGACGAACGCTTCTTGTGCGGGCATGAGCGCCGTCGCTTCCAGCAGGAACGCGTAATACAAGAAGACGCCCAAGAAACCCATCCCCGCGAAAATGGCGTAATCTTTCAACCGGTACGTCTTGACAATGTGCAATTTGCGCATCACTGCGCACAGCACAAATAGCCCGAGCGTCGCGAAGAATGAAGAATACAAGAGCACTTGCAGGCTGTTGAGGTCTTTGAGCAGGAGCTTGCTAACGGCTGATGATGTGCCCCACAGTAGCGCTGCGGCAGCAACGTACAGGTACGCGGATTTTGATGTATGCCGTGAAGGTACCATGCGACAAGAATACAGTATTTGGCCAGCGCGAAGAAGCTGGCTTTATATGCGCATGGACGTTGCCGGATTTGGCAAAAAAGCGTATAGTTCGAATCAAGGATTTGCTAGACTTTTTGCCAATTGCAGTCCGGTTTGTATCTGATAAAACTTTAAATTCGATTCGTTAGGTAAGGTGGGAGAGACAAAAGCGGGCTAGAGACGTGATAGCGATGCCCTGCTAGTGGACTACCCTTACTTTCCGATAGGAAGGAACAACATGGAAGCAGTGACCGTAGTGCTCGCGCTATTAGGTGTGAGTATCGGTGCTGGCGGTGGTGCCGCCGGCACGTTTTATTATGTGAAGCAGCGCTCGCAGGCGGCTGAAGACCAAGCTAAAAAGGAACTCGACAAAGCCAAAAAAGAAGCCGACAGGATGCTGTCCCAGGCCCGTGAAGACGCGCACAAAGCCGTCGAGGAAGCCCGCAAAGAAGAGCAATCGCACCGCCGGGAGCTGAAAGAGCTTGAGCAGCGCTTGGTTAGCCGCGAAGAAGCATTGGACAAGAAGCTTGATAGCCTGGACAGGCGCAATGAATCTCTGCGCCAGAACGAAGACGAGGTTGAAAAGCTGAAAGACGAGATCCGCGATATCCGCACCAAGCAGCAGGAAAAGCTGGAAAAAATCGCCAAGCTGAGCAAGGCCGAGGCCGCTGAAAAACTCATGCAGATGACTGAGCGCGATATCCGGCACGACCTGGCCGGGCTGGTTGCCAAGTTGCAAAACGAAGCCAAAGAGACTGCCGAGGAGCAAGCCGGCGTCATCATCACGACCGCTATGGAACGCATGGCAAGCGAGGTCACGGCGGAGCGCACCGTGACCAGTATTAAGCTTGAAGACGAGGAGATGAAGGGGCGCATTATCGGCAAAGAAGGCCGTAACATCCAGGCGCTGCAGCGCGCGACCGGCGTCGATATCATGGTCGACGACACGCCGGGGTACGTGGTGCTCTCCAGCTTCGATCCGGTTCGCCGCGAAGTCGCCCGCCAGTCAATGGAAATGCTCATGAAAGATGGCCGTATCCACCCGGCGCGTATCGAAGAAGTCGTTGCCAAGGCCCAGGCAAACGTTGAAAAAGAAGTTGTCCGGACTGGCGAAGATGCCGCGCGCGAGGTTGGCGTCATCGGCATCCCCCGCGAATTACTGCACCTGCTGGGCGAATTGAAATATCGCACCAGTTACGGTCAGAACGTCCTAAAACATTCGACCGAAATGGCGCATATGGCAGGGCTGATCGCCGAAGAAGTCGGGGCCGATGTAAAGATCACGAAATACGCGACGCTCATGCACGATATCGGCAAAGCATTGACGCACAAAATGGAAGGCAAGCACCACCACATTAGCGGTGAAATGTTGCGCAAATACGGCGCGCCAGAAGAAGTCGCGCTGGCCGCGGAACAGCACCATGACGACGTGGACACAACGACCGTCGAAGCGTTGGTGGTACGCGTTGTTGACGCAGTAAGCGCTGCTCGCCCAGGCGCGCGCAACATATCGGCCGAGAATTTCTCGGAGCGAATGAAAGAACTGGAAAATGTCGCCAACGGGTTCCCAGGCATCGAAAAATCATACGCTATCAGCGCTGGGCGGGAAGTCCGCGTGTTTGTCCGCCCGCAGCAAATCGACGATTTGTCGGCCATCAAGCTGGCGCGTGACATCGCCACCAAGATCGAATCCAGCATGCAATACCCAGGCACCATCAAGGTAAACGTCATTCGCGAAACCCGCGCCATCGAGTACGCCAAGTAGGAGCGATAACTTACAATAGCGGCATGCAGGCAGAAATTGAAGTCACATTCCTAGACCTGTCGCATGATGATTTGCGCGCGAAGTTGCATGCGCTCGGCGCCACGTTGGAACAGCCGGCGTACGTAATGAAGCGTGCCATCTACGATTACGCCGATCTCCGGCTGGATGACAAGAAATCGTGGATACGAGTCAGGCAGGAAGCAGATAGGGTCACTATGGGATTCAAGCGCCGCGAATCAGAAACAGCGAACGGCATGCGTGAAATAGAGTTCAATGTGGATGATTACGTTAAGGCTTGTGAATTCTTAGAGGCAGTCGGCCTTAAGGCAAAGGCTGTGCAGGAGTCAAGGCGGGAAGTCTGGCGGCTGGACGGTTGCGAAGTTACGCTCGATGAGTGGCCCTGGATTCCACCATATGCAGAAATCGAAGGCCCAAACGAAGGCGCGGTCCGTAGCACATCTGCAAAGTTGGGACTGCATTACGAGACAGGAATATTTGATAGCATCGACGGTGTATACCTGAAATACTTTGACGTAACACGCACTGAAATATCGACCGTGCCAATTACCTTTGGGCCAGTACCTGCCTGGCTGGAAAGGAAGCGCCGAACATGATCAAAGCGGTATTGTTTGACTATGACGGCGTGCTCTCAGCAACAACCAACAAGCGCCCGATTTCTGACGCGCTCACTGCGATCTACGGCTCATATGCCGGCTGGGAACACATTGCCGACTTGCATCAGGCGCTGAGCTGCAACCAGATAACTGCCAGCAGGTTCTTCCGGGAACTCGCGAAGCGTCACGGCTCCAACACGGTACTTACGGCTAATGAGTGGCATAACGCATTCCCGGACATATTCAAACGTTGCGCGCCGGTGTACGGATTGGCGGCAGCATTACGAAAGAAAGGCATCCGGACCGGCGTTCTTTCCAATATGTATGCAATGACTGCCGTCGAACTGCGCAAACTACATAACTACGACGGCTTCGATCCAATCGTGCTGTCATGCGAAGTCGGCCACGTGAAACCCGAGCCGGAAATCTACCAGTACGCATTACGTGAATTAGGGCTCAAATCTTCGGAAGTGCTATTTGTCGACGACCGCGAGCAGTG
>CAZGPZ010000057.1:0-6676 GCA_964527385.1 uncultured Candidatus Saccharibacteria bacterium
TTGAACGGGCTGACGATACTTAAGGGACCACCGGATGTTTGGCTCGGGCTCTGAGCCTGCAAACCAAAACCCTGCGGCTGTGAGCTAAGGTCGGCGCTGACTGCCGGCACCAGGTAACTATTTGACGAACTATAGAACCCGCCACGCTGGCCAATGACATAAATATTACCGCCGGCAGTGGCATTCGTGGAGTACGCGAACGTCATATTTGAACTCGTTACAATGGTGTTCGCAGCAAAACCGCCGAAGCTCGAAGAGTTAGGTGATACCGAGAACGACAGCGTCGGCGCGACAGTGGCGACCGAGTTCGACGTTTTGCTTATTGCAGTATTTGTAAACATTCCCTGTTTCGCCACTGCCCTTACGTAATAGGTAGTGCTGGGCACCAAGCCAATAATCTGGAAACCGCTGGCGCCGCCCCACGTGGTATAGGTCTGATACACCGGCGATGCACCAATAGTCCCATCTGCCTGTATATAGTTAGGCGCCGTGAAAACGTCTACGGTATTAATGGCAATGGCAAAGGTTGTGTCGCTTGGGTTGCCGCCTATATTCACCACGCAATGCAATTGGTTGTAGTACAGGCCGGAACCATTATCAATATTCGGTGCCGGCGGGATGTTCAATTGTTCTGTTTGCACTGCGCCGCTGCCGGTAGTATAGGTTGTACTATTCGTTAGGTTGTTCGACTGTTCGCCTGCGTTGCCCTGTAAGTTGTAGAGTGTCGATGTAGCACTATTGGTACCACCCGAACCGATACCATAGCTATTGAGCTGGTAGGTACCGCTGGACGAAAAGGCAGCCAAAAACACAAACTGCGCGCCCAGGCTGGCCGCCAAAAAATTTGATACTCCCCGCATACCTCCATTGTACTCGTTACCCGAAACCACAAGCAACTTGCATCAGGCAATTGCCGTAGGCGTATACTACCAAATGATGATTCCTTCCGATTCTCTCGTTTTGCATAAACTCAGCAAGCAGTACCCAAAGACCAATACGTACGCCATTCGCGATATATCATTGCAGGTTAATAGCGGCGAAGTGTACGGGTTCCTAGGCGCGAACGGCGCCGGCAAATCCACAACTATCCGGACCTTGCTCAATTTCATCCAGCCGACTAGCGGCTCGGCGACTATTGCTGGATACGACATCGTCGAAAAATCCATGGAAGCCAAGCGGCACGTCGGCTACTTGGCAGGAGACGTGGCATTGTACAACAATATGACCGGCGGGCGCTTCTTGGATTACATGGCAGCCCTGCAGCCGTTACGCGACCCTAATTATCGTGGCAAATTAGCACAAGATTTCGAGGCCGAGCTTACGAAGCCGCTCGGCACGCTCTCCAAAGGCAACCGCCAGAAGATCGGCATCATCCAAGCATTCATGCACCAGCCCGATGTACTCATCCTCGACGAGCCGACCAGCGGCTTGGACCCGCTCATGCAAGAAGTGTTCTTCGACGCCGTACGATCAGCGAAGAAGCAGGGCGCGAGCGTTTTCTTCAGCAGCCACAACTTGGCCGAAGTCCAGCGCATTTGCGACCGGATCGGCTTTATCCGCGAAGGCAAGCTGATCCGTGAGCAAAGCCTGGCTGAACTTGCGCACAGCGCGGCGCATACCTTCGACGTGACGTTTGCCGATATCGCGCCGCTCGACGAGCTGCGCAAGATTCCCCGCGCTGAAGTCACCGCCGGCAGCGACAAGCACCACGCCAGCCTGTCGGTGCCCGCCAGTTCGCTGCAGCAATTTTTCAAAGTCCTGAGCGCGCACGACGTGCAGCAATTCCAGCAACGCGAAGTCAATCTCGAGGAAGAATTCCTGAATTACTATCGGGAGGAAGCATGACACCTGACAATACCATTCCCCAGGCGCAAAGCCGCCGCCACAATATCCTAGCAATAATCAAGGGTGAGCTTATGCAACGCCGTTGGTCAACACTCTGGTGGATTGTCGGCATCGTCGCATTCATCACCTTGACGCTCGGCGTATACCCAACGTTCCGGAACCAGGCAGCACAGCTCGATCAATCGCTGCAATCAATCCCCGACTCCGCCAAGGCGCTTTTCACCGACACGAACGACTTCTTGTCACCCGTCGGATATTTAAGCTCCCAAGTGTATTACCTGCTCCTACCTCTACTCTTCAGCTTCCTCGCCGTTTCGCTCGGGTCGTCGTTGATCGCCAAAGAAGAAGCCAATCGGACTATCGAATTGCTCCTCGCCCGCCCTATCGCCCGGACCAGTTTAGTCCTGGGCAAAGCTGCTGCCGGCGCCATTGTCTTGGCACGCATCGGGCTTGCCATCGCAATATTTGGCGCCCTCGAAGTAGCGATCATTGGTTTCAAGGGAGTAAGCCTTTGGAGTATATTGCTGGTTACTTTGATGGCATTGATAATGTCCACCCTGTTCGGCGCGATCGCGTTCGCGCTGACGGCTACTGGCGGCATGGGCCGCAAAGCAGCCATCGGCTTGGCGACATTGGCCGCATTTGCCAGCTATCTTGTAAGCTCGCTTGACAAGACAGTCACTTGGCTGCAATGGCCGGCAAAACTCCTGCCGTTTCACTACTACAAGCCGGCAGATATTCTCAATGGGCATTTCACCGGCTGGGAAGCCCTGGGCATGATTGCCATTATCGCCGTGCTTATCATTCTGTCTTGCCTGGCTTTCCGCCGGCGAGATATCAACTAGTGTTGGAAATTGCGGCGAAAAACAGGCAGCGAAAACAGTGCTAATTCGGTTTTCTGAGTAACTTCACGGCACGCCAGACACTCTGGTAGAAACCGGTATCGGCCTGCACGCCCATGTCCTGGGCGACAAGCGTCGCAATATCCACTGGACGCCAATCGGCGCCTGGGCCGTCGACGTACTCCCGGACGCGCGCAAACAGTGCTTGCCATTGCTCGGCAGTCGGACGCGCGTTGAGGTTGAAAACATCGAGGTCTGGGCGGGCTTGGCGCAGCAGTTGGAGTTGGCCAGCTACCGTCGTCGCGTTAACCTCTAGGACATGAGCGATCTCTTCGTTGTCCAACCCGAGGTTTGCCCGCAAAACAGCGACCGCCGCCTTGCACACGCCAATCGCGTCATAACCGGACCGCACGATACCGCGTTCGCGCAATCGCCCCTGTGAGCGCTCAACAGAAGTGACCGCGGCATCGAGTAAGTTGGCAATATCTTTCGCATTTGCTGGTCCCATGCGCTCCAACTGTGCGTCCAGCCGATCGTCAACGCGCGGGTCCACCCCCGGTAATGGCAATTGTATGCCGGCGTCAGCAAACGCCTGGAAAATCTTTGCATAGCGCTGGGAAATCGCAGCTTTTTTTATGCCATGCTCTTCGGCGAAAGCAGTCAAGTTAATCACCCTGAATGGGTGCTGGTATGGCCAAGCCAGGGCAAACGCGGCAATTTGTTCGTTCGTAACGGCTGTGGACCCGTGCTTGGATTGTTCTGGGATAAGTTGGCGCAGCTGGTCATCGACAACGGGTAGCCAATCAACGTGGAGCATCCGCGGGTCGGGCCCGGTATCGGCCAACCCGCCCGGCTGCAACAGCGGCAAGGTGGCAACTTCCGCTGGCCCGCGCGATATAATATCGCCCATGGCAGCCAACCGCCAGGCGTGGAACTGCATAAGGGACGGGTCCATGCCGAGCGCAGCACCGATCTCGGTATCCGAGTAGCCGGCATTGACAGCATCGGCAATAAAACTATCGGCGGGCGTCGTAGCAAGCTCGGCAATATCGATATTCACCAGTTCAGGAAACAGCGGGATCGACTCTGCACCCTCGCTGCCGATTATTTCAATCGTCGGTCCAGCTGGTGCAAGGTTCGAGCTATTTTCATGCGACATGATTATACTTTCTTTATCAAAATTAAGTACATATTATACCACATTAATTGCACCTTAACACTAGGCATGTCACTCCCTCCTTGTAACTATAGCTGCTAATTTGACAAAGAATTTGCCGCCTGGCATCATACTTTATGTGCTCGCTTATCCAGTGACCTACACGATGCCTATGCCCATGCTTCGCCCTGGGCTTGTTCGCTAGTAATACAGATACGTAATGAAGAATCGGCCCAGGGCCGACTTTTTGTTTACTTGGCATAACTTAAGGAGAGATATGGGTTTTAATTCAGCGATTAACAGCCTGTTGCAGACAGGCGAAACAAAAGGCCTCGTCACAACTAGCGGCATAGATTCTATTTGCACGACTAATGGCGAGGCACTTTCAGTGTTAGGGACGGTTGTGCGCTACGGTACATACGCCGGCTCTGGCAACAGAGGCAAAGATATATTAGTTTTGGCGCCAGGCGGTGAATTGGCACAACCGCTTGGCAGTTTGGTTTGTGATGCTGTGTTGTTGCACAGGCCCTTGAACGAAGACGAGGCTACCCGAGACCTTTTGGCGACTCAAAATGTAGCGCGTCACTGCTTAGAAGTCTTGCGCCCAATAAGTCTTGCCGATGGACGGTTGCAATTAGAGCCAACAGGCGAAGTGGCCATCTACACGCGCACTATCTAGGCGCGTTGCCGTAACGATTGCTGCTCTAGCGGATATGTGTTCCGTAAGGTACATCAGTTGGCTGTAATCCTAACTGGCAGCACGACATCAACAGGACGAGCAGGTACGCCCAACTTATTTAGTATGGGCGCGAGCGAGTGCGTCGGAAAACCCATGATTGTGTCAATATTGCCGACAACGTGGTCCACCAACGGCGCGGCACCGCTTTGGATGCCATATCCGCCAGCTTTGTCTTTCCAGTCGCCAGTCCGTAAATATGCGCCGACCATTTCTTCATTAAATGGCTTGAAGTATACTTTTGCCGTCTCGTGCCTAACCTCTTGGATATGCGCAGCGAGGCACACGAGCACTATCGAACAGGCAATATCGTTCGGGACAAGTGACTCTTCGTACAGCATGCGCCGTGCATCTGCCTCGTCAGCTGGTTTTGCCAACTGCCGCGCAGCAAGCGATACAATCACATCCGAGCCGATGACCATTGCCTCAGGGTGGTGTTTCGCCACGTCAAGCGCCTTGCCAAGCCCAAGCTCTTCCGCTACTTTCGCCGGCGAGCGGGAGTCATCCAATTGCTCGTCATAGCCGCTTGCCACCGCCAGGAATTCCACCCCCATTTTCTCGAGGAGTTCCTTCCTGCGAGGCGATTGGCTGGCGAGTATGATTTGCCTCATCCGACAAGTATAACAAAGCTACGCTGCTATCTTTTCCCACGGCAACCCAGGTTTGCCGAAGTGGCCGTAGGCGCTCGTTTGGCCGTAGATTGGGCGCCGGAGATCTAACTTCTCGATGATGCCCCGCACGCTCGTATCAATAAGCTTATCCCTGAAGGCGTGAAGTTCTTCTTCACTCACCGTGGCAGTACCGAATGTGTCAATCGTCTGCATGAGCGGGCGCGGCTGGCCAATCACATATGCCAGGCCGACTTCGCATTTGGTAGCCAGTCCTTTCGCCACAATATTTTTGGCAATATACCGCGCCGCGTACGCGCCGCTGCGGTCGACCTTGCTTGGGTCTTTGCCGCTGAACGCCCCGCCGCCGACCCGTGCGTAGCCGCCATACGTGTCAACAACGATCTTGCGACCGGTCAAGCCGGCATCGCTTTCCGGTCCAGGAATGTGCACAAGCCCGTACCGTTCACGATAATATCCGCGCTACCCGGCAGTGCAAACTTATAACGCTCCAGGACAGGTTTGAAGATATGCTCGATAACGTCTTGCCGCACTTGCTTCGCACTTGCCTTTTCGTCGTGAGCAACCGCCGCGACCAACTTTTCAATGGCGACTGGTTTGCCATTTTCGTAACGTATGGTTACTTGCGATTTGCCATCGGGACGCAACCACGCAAGCTCTCCCTTTTCGCGGGCTTCATCGATCCGCCGCGCCAGCGCGTGAGCCAAAGCGATCGGCAACGGCATCAGCTCCGGCGTCTCGTCGCAGGCATAACCGAACATCATGCCTTGGTCGCCGGCGCCATCCTGGTCAACGCCCATGGCGATTTCCGGCGATTGTTCGTGGATATCGTTGCTGAAGATCGACTCCTGGAAGCTGAATCCCCACGCCGGCACAATATAGCCGAGCTGCTTGATCCTGGTTCGGGCAATTTCTTCATAATCGAGCTTGGCGCTGGTTTTGATCTCGCCGAAGAGACAGATCTGGTTCGCGCCGGCGACCGTTTCGATACCGGTCCGGCTCTTCGGGTCGACGGCAAGCGCCGCGTCCACGATTGCATCAGAAATCGCATCACAGATTTTATCCGGATGCCCCGCGCACACCGACTCGCTCGTGAAAAGGTTGGTACCGATGGCCTGTGCCATAAAAATATCCTTTCTTGCCGAAGCGAAAGGATATTTTCCAAGAAAACATCTTTCCCGCTCGCAGCAGGCTAGATGGAGCACCTTACGATGACTTATAGCCAGTAGCTTGTGGCAGGTAGCAGCATGTACTATTTGCTACGAGCCATCAGTTACTAGCTACTAGCTAGTGTAGGTTGCCGACGGATCAACGAGCTAGATCTCTCCCCGCACTCTGTATATCTTTAATTGTTAAGTACACGTAGCGTACCATAGGTCTAGCAGACACAACAAATCTCTAGTATAATCACCCCTTGTCGGCAGTACTTTCAACATTTTTCGACGCGTTGGGGATTGGCCAAGTGTGA
>CAZGPZ010000058.1:0-6592 GCA_964527385.1 uncultured Candidatus Saccharibacteria bacterium
CCAAATTCCGCGCGCGCTACGAAATTAATGGTTTCGAGGAAGACCCGACCGAAGGTGCCAGTGAGAAGTTCTGGATCATGCGCCGCTACAGTTTCCAACTGTTGCGCAGCAAAGTGAAAGACAAACACACAGCACCGTTCATCGACGACCTCGTCGTGAATCCAGAATATCTCGTTGAATTTTTGCCCCAGATCCAGAAAATCATCAAAAAATACAAGCTGTTCGCGACGATTGCCGGCCATATGGGCGACGGCAATTTCCACATCATTCCGCTCATGAAAATCGAAAACCCGAAGGAGCGCGCCAAATTGCTGCCGGCGATGAAAGAGGTCGACAATTTAGTTCTGAAATACCATGGTTCATTAAGCGGCGAGCATAACGACGGTTTGGTCCGCGGACCGTGGCTGAAGCAACAGTTTGGCAAAGAAATCTTGGAGTTATTCAAGGAAGTCAAACATATTTTCGACCCCGAAAATATCTTCAACCCACATAAAAAGTCAGACGCCGATTGGGATTATTCGTTCAGCCACATCCGCGACCACTTCTAAGTACAGCCCTAAATCCCGCTTTGGTCGATGATGTATTGGTTCATTTGCTCGGGAGTCATGTTGTAGTTCAGATGGCCCATGATCCAGACTGAGGCGAGGAGAACGACGAGGATCGCGAAAAACGTCGTGCCGAACGCTGCTGAGTTCCAGCGCGCGTCTTTGCCGCGTCCGAGGTGCAAGAAGAATATGAGCTGCACGGCGAGCTGCACCATTGCGAGCGTTAACACTGCCACGATCAGCGTGATTCTTGGCAAGGCGCCAGCGGCATTGCCGACATGCGCAAAGACCAGGCTGAACGCCGCGACTGTTAACAGCAGCGCCAGGATAAGACCGACGGTGTATGACACGATACGATTCATAGCGATACCCCCATGAGGTAGACAATCGTGAAAATGAATATCCAGACAATATCTAGGAAGTGCCAGAACGTGCTGAAGAGGGTGACTTTCCGAACCATGCCGTGGTTAAGCCCGCGCTTGGCGAGGAAAACCAGGATGATCGACAACCACAAAAGTCCTGCCGTGATATGCAACCCGTGCGTACCAACGAGGCTGAAGTACGATGACAAGAAGCCGCTCCGTTGGAACGAATTGCCCTCGGCGATCAGATGTGCGAACTCAGTCAATTCAAGCACCAAAAATGTCGCCCCAAGGATACCAGTCGTAACGAGCAGAGCGAACACGGCCCTGAGCTTGCCTTTGTCGGCGAAGTATACCGCCAGCCCCGCAGTAAAGCTGCTGATGAGCAAGATGAACGTTTCGGCTAACACGAGCGGTAACTGGTAAATGTCTTTTTCGCCCGGCCCACCGAAAGTATTGCCGCGCAGCACCGAGAACGAAGCGAATAGCCCGGCAAACATTAACAGGTCGGTCATCAGGTAGACCCAGAACATAAAATGCGTTTTCGAATTTTTCTGCTCGAGCGCTTCCGTTGCCTCGCGCAGTTCCATCACGCCTTCTTCCATCATGCTTCTTCCCTCGCCAGTTCAAGTTCACGGATTTTGCTAGCGGGTATGACGTGTTCGGTTTCATCATCGAATGTGCGGACAATGGCGAACACGATCATCGCGACGAGCGACAGCCCGGCGAGCAAGAACATGTGCCAGACCATCGCAAAGCCGAAAATAAACGCCCCCGCCGCGATGAAAATTCCTATGGCTGTATTGTTCGGCACTTCGATGTCCTCGTAACGCTTCGCGGGCTTTTCGCCGGACTGCTTCATCTCCCAGAACGCATCGCGGCCATGGACTTCCGGGGTAACCGCGAAGTTATAGAACGGTACTGGCGACGGTGTCGACCATTCGAGCGTCCGGGCGTTCCATGGATCGCCTGTTTTGTCGCGGTTTTGCTTGCGCTGGATGATACTCACCGTGAGCTGCAGGATTTGTGTCAATGCACCCATCGCCAGGACCATGAAGCCGATTGCGGCGACGATGAATAGCGGCCGCCATGCAAGGTTGGTGTAATGGTCAAGCCGCCGCGTAGCGCCCATAAAACCGAGTATGTACAAGGGCACGAACGACATGAAGAATCCAGTGAGCCATAGCATGAACGCATACCTGCCCAGCCGCTCGTTAAGCGTGAAGCCGAAGAACTTGGGTAACCAGTATGTAATTGCAGCGAAGATGCCGAATAACGCACCGCCAACGATCATGGTATGGAAATGCGCGATCAGGAACAATGAGTTGTGCACTTGGTAATCTGCTGCCGGGAACGCGAGCAGCATGCCGGCTAGCCCGCCGAATGTGAAGGTGCAAATGAACCCGATGAACCAATACATCGGTCCCTTCAAATGTATCCGCCCGCGGAACATCGTCAAGAACCAACTGACGAACAGGATGGCTGTCGGCACGACAATAAACTCGGTCGATATACCGAACGCGGAGTTGACATCCGCGCCTGCTCCCATCGTAAAAAAGTGGTGCAGCCATACGAGTTGTGCGATAGCTGCCACGCCAATCAAACCGACGATGTTTGATACATACAATGCGGTTTTTTTGCGGCTGAATGTCGCGACGATTTCCGAATACACGCCGTAGGCCGGTATGATGAGCACGTACACTTCCGGGTGTCCCCACATCCAAATAAGGTTTATATACATCATTTGGTTCCCACCACCACCTGTCGTAAAGAAGTGCATGCCCAGGTATCGGTCGAGCGTGAGCATGGCGATGGTGATAGCAAGGATCGGGAAAATGGTCACGATGATGACACTGCTGCATAGCGTAGCCCATGTAAACGATGGCATGCGCATGAGTGTCATACCGGGCGCGCGCATTTTGATAATAGTCGCCAGGAAGTTGATGCCACCTAACAATGTGCCAAGGCCGGAGACTTGCAAGCTCCAGATCCAATAATCTACTCCCACGCCGGGGCTAAACTGCAATTCGCTCAGCGGCGTTTGTGCCAACCAACCAACCGCGGCGAATTCCCCGCCGAACACGAAGAACATATTCATGAGGATGGCGCCGGCAACATACAGCCAAAAGCCGAGCGTGTTGAGGAGCGGGCTTGCCAGGTCGCGTGCACCGATCTGCAGCGGCACGACCAAATTCATCAGGCCGACCAGGAATCCCATTGTCGCAAAGAAAACCATGATGTCGCCATGCGCGGTAAAAATCTGTTGCAAATGTGCCCCGGACAAATAGCCGTGGGTTGCGCCCAGGAACCCTGGCGCGTTGCCGGCTGATAATGCTTGCTGCACCCAGATCATGATGGCATCGAGCGCGCCGCGGAACAGCATGATCCCGGCGACGATCAAATACATGATGCCAATCCGCTTCGGGTCGGTCGACGTCAGCCACTCTTTCCATAGCCATTTCCAGCGTTTGAAATATGTCAACCCAGCAATCGTGGCAATCGCCATCAAGGTCAGTGTCGCGGTGCCGCCAATGGTAAACCATTCATGCGGCAAATCGCTCCACGTCAGTTTGCCAAGCAGTAATTCTTTTATCACAGTGATGAGCCTCCTTTGATGGATAAACGTGACGGGTCAGTGCCAGGCACCATGTACTGCAAAACGACCCGGTCAAACAAATGACTGTCTGTGACGCGGTACATTGCCGGCCGAAGGTAACCGCTTGGTTTTGCCAGTTGAAGGAATCCTGCGTAATCAAGTGGGTTGGAAGCCTCGGTTTTGCCAGCCCTGCCTGTCCATGCCTGGTAATCGACGCGGGAGACAACGTTCACGGTGAAATCCATGCCAGCGAACTCCGCGCCGCTCATCTCTGCCGGGCTGCCCATGTACGTGCCAACTTTGTCGGCACGAATGTGCAGCTGGGTTACCATGCCCGTCATGGCGTAGATTTGCCCGCTGAGGCGCGGAATCCAAAATGAGTTCATAGGCGCGTCGGCAGTGAGCTCCAGTGAAACGGGCGTTCCCGCTGGCAGTTCAAGCTGGTTGATGGTGGCGATGTGCTCCTTTGGGTAGATAAACAACCATTTCCACTGCAGCGCGACGACCTGGATCGTCATGGGATCGGCGTTACCGCTGATCGTTTTATAGGGGTCGACCATGTGGGCGGTGTCCCAAACAAATACTGATAGCACGGCCATTGCCAAGATCGGCACGCCCCAGGCTAGCGCCACTGCTTTTTTGCTCGCGTTCCAATGCGGCCGGTAATCGCGGTGCTTATGCTCGCTATACCGTGAGATGACGTAGAAAAACGACAGGATAATCGAGGTGCCGATAATGCCGGCCAAGATCAGTGCGACCCAGAAAATATGGCTCTGTATATTGGCGATATACCCGGCGGGCTCAAGCAATTGCAGGTTGCCTTGCTTGATAAGCAATCCAAACAGGACAGCAAGCCCAGCGTAGGCAGGCACGAGCAGCAGGAATACTGACGGTTTCTTGCGCCCCCTGGTCTTGCTCATATTTTTGCCCGTGCCACTCCCATTAACTGCCTAGCTTGGCTTTCCCATGCGCCAGGCCCCATCATTGATGCCATATATTCATAGTACGACAAAGCGGCGCAGGCGCAAAGCCACAAGCGGTATCGCGCCGGCGCGCGCGAATGCTATAGTTAGTACATATGTTTTGTTCGCAGCAAGCCAGGACGATGGGTCGTCATGGTAAGTAACACCGCAGTCGCCGCAGCAACGAGACCTATTGGCGCGCGGGCTTTATCACGGGCCTACTACCAGCTGACGAAGCCCGGCATTGTGTACAGCAATGTCATGACGGCGGGTGCTGGGTACTTGTTTGCAAGCAAATGGCACGTCTACGCCCCGGCGGCATTCGCGTTGCTTGCAGGCACTGGTTTGATAATCGCGGCTTCTTGCGTGACCAACAACTATATAGACCGTCATATCGACGCCAAAATGCAACGGACACGATCGCGGGCGCTTGCTTCTGGCCAGATCGCTGGTAGCGCTGCCCTGGCATATGCCGCAGCACTGGGCGGTCTTGGCTTCGTGCTGCTGGGCATGACCAATTGGTTGACCGTTTGGGTTGGCGTAGCAGCGGTGGCGAGTTACGTCGCGCTCTATGGCATTGCCAAGCGCCGGAGCGTCCACGGCACGCTCGTCGGCACACTGCCTGGCGCAGCGGCATTAGTAGCGGGCTATACGACCGTACAAAACAGATTGGATGTCGCCACGCTACTGCTCTTCATCGTAATGGTTTGTTGGCAGATGGCGCACTTCTACTCGATCGCGACGTTCCGCCGGGCTGATTATGCTGCCGCCGGTTTGCCGGTCAGGCCAGTAAAAAAAGGAATCCAAAACACCAAAATCCACATCACGGCCTATATTATTGCGTTTGCGGTTGCCACCGTGCTATTGACGACATTCGGTTACGAAGGTTATGTATTTGCCGTTGCCATGATTGCCGTCAGCGCGCTCTGGCTGCGCCGGGCGCTGGCTGGTTTCACGGCACCAGACGCGACCGTGTGGGCGCGCGGCACGTTTCTATTCTCGCTCGTCGTCTTGCTCGTCTTTTCCGTGGCGGTTTCAGTGGGCGTGCTATTGCCATAAGTGCTATACTGCTAGCATGATTATCTTACTGCACGTCATCATCGCTATTACCAGTATTATATGCACGACCGCGCTCGCGTTCGCGCCAAGCAAGCGGAAGATGCACCTCAGCCAGGCGCTTATAGCGCTTACGCTAGCAAGCGGCACCTACCTGGTAATAAGCATGCATGCGTCCCTTGTGTCGAGTTGTATCACGGGGCTTACATATCTTGCGGTCGCGCTCGCTGGGGTTGGTGTCGGCGCGTACCGGCTCGCGCGCGAAACCGCGCACAACGACTAACCCGCCTGCTTGCCTGGGCTACGTGTTCGTGGTATTATTTGCATTCCATTGGCAAGGAGCAAAATATGTCAGAAACAAGTGGTGATAATGAGTACTCAACGGTAATTGAAGCCCGTGCAGCTGCTTATCTTCGGGAAAACGAAGAGTATCGTAATCGTTTAGCTGACCTATATGGCCTTAGTAGTGATCTCCCTCCAGCCACACGCGATAGGTTTATTGAGGCGATAAGCCAAGATTTGGCACGGACCGGCTCAAGCCTAGACCCGCAAACCCGAGAAATAATTACGTAGCCAACTGTTCTAACGGAAGCCGCACAGTTGCCCGTGTGCCCTTTCCCTGGACGCTGCTGATCGTAATGCTGCCGTGATGCAGATCGGCAATGTGTTTGGCGATAGCGAGTCCAAGCCCGAAGCCGTTGTTGCTTTGGCGCGCTTTGTCGGCCCGGTAAAAGCGGTCGAACACATGTTCCAACGCCTCTGGCACGATGCCGATGCCATGGTCGCTGACCGTAATAGCAACAAATCCGCCTGCCTGCCTAGCGGTGATGCTAACCACCGTGTTTTCGGGGCTGTACTTGATAGCATTGTCGAGCAGGATGACCAAGAGTTGCACGAGGCTTGCCTCGTCGCCGCTGACCGTGAACTTTTTGGCGCGGACATTGACGGTAATATGCTTGGCTGCTGCATGCGCGCTGGTTTGTTTGGTGGCGGCGGCGACCAGCGTAGCTGTTGGCAATGGCGTGAATTCAAGCGAATCGCCATTTGATTCCAAATGGCTCAGTCGCAGCA
>CAZGPZ010000059.1:0-5418 GCA_964527385.1 uncultured Candidatus Saccharibacteria bacterium
CCGCTGCCTATAACCTTATAGTCAGAATGGTACCCGTCGGGTTCCAGGCTGTAGGGGATGACCAGCGCGACCAGTACTTTCGGCGTGATGCTTACGAGTTTGCCGTCTTTGGTCAGTTCTTTGTGCAATCCGCCCGCTTCGCTGCGCGTGTAATTATTTGTTTTGGCATTGTAGGTGTAGCTCGTATTGTAGTAATAGCCAGAAAATGTCATGGCGATGCTCGTCGCCGTCGGGCTGGCGTTGGGCGTTTCAGCTTTGCGGGCAAACCCCGTGAAGCTGCTGGCGCCGATGCCTTTGCTTTTCTCCAGCGCGTTCAGCTGCGTCGCCGAGGTGTACACGTTATGCGGCGCGTAGCGCGAGCCGATACGCTCATACGCGCTGGCGTTATAGAACTGATTCAAATCTTGGACGTGCCAATTGATGATATCTTGCAGCGCCTCCGGGCTGCCGCCGACGTGCGCGTAGGCGGCGTTGTAGCCGAGCGCCCACTCCGCATAGTACGGCCGCGCGCTGCGGACGGGACCGAGATAATTGGGCTGCGTGTCCTGGTACAGCGCCATGAAGCGTGTGATGCCGCCTTCGGCGATCGCCTCGAACACGATGCCGGCTTGGTCCAAGCCAGACTGTGGCCGGGCATCAATGCTGTTTTCGATCATGACAGCGGTAACGGGGCGGTTATTGACGCCGGGAGCGACCTGTAGTCCTGTCAATGTGCTGGCGACAGTGGTTGGTTTCGGCTTCAGGTAGTGTTGCTGGTACGTCTGGATGTTATGGCCTTGGTAGAGGCGGAATACCAGGTATGACCCGGCGCCTGCCGCGAGCACGATTGCCAGGGCAAAGCCGGCGAACAGGAGCTCGGCTTTTCGCGACGTATGGCGTTTGCCCAGAACTTGCCATAGCTTGGTTTTGGGCGCCTGCCCGCTTCTTGTCGTGTCTTGTGCAGGCGGGGTGTCGGGCGGCGGGCCAAATTCCGCCTCTATTTTTTGCTCGTCAATAGCACTGCTTGCAGTTTTTTTGTCGGCTGTTTGTGGCTTGTCGGTTTTGGTCTGGGGCGGCGGAGGTGTTTCGTCGAACACAATATCATGAGGCGCCTCCGGCGGCCGGATATCATCATGCATAAGCACTATTATACCAAGCTGCTAACGATTAGCTAATAGCTTATAGCCAATAGCTGGTAGCAAACCAAGCTAAGAACTATTAGCTAATCGCTTATAGCTAGTAGCTAGCGGCTGAGGACTACCAGCTATTAGCTAATCGCTATAATTGCGCGATCAGTTCGTCGATACGGCGAAGAGATGTTTCTTTGCCGAGGACGGCGAGCGTGCCGGCAAGTGCCGGGCTGGCCGGTGCCTCTGTGGTGGCAATACGGATGAGGCTGAATAGCACGCCGGGTTTGGTGTGGGTCAGCCCGAGAAGCCCGTTTAGGCGGTTGGTCAAATCGTCTTCGCTGAAGTCGCTTTGGGCCAGTTCGGCTCGCGACGTCGATAACAGTTCTTTCAAGTCCTTGGGGTCGGCTTTGCCAAGCTGTTTGTTGTTTGTGATCAGGCCCATGTTCACCGGCAGGTCAGCAAAGAAGAAGTCTGTCAGCTGCGGCAGCTCGGCGAGGAATTTTAGGCGTTCCTGTACGAGCTTGAGCACGCGCTTCTTGTATTCGGGCTTTGCGTCTTTGGCTTCTGCTGGCCAAAAATCTTTCGAGTGTTCGTAGAGATCGTCTAGAGAAAGCTCACGGATGTAGTGGCCATTCATCCATATCAGGCGCTGCGGGTCAAATTTCGCGCCAGCTCGCTGGACACGGTCCAGGCTGAATTTCTTGACCAGTTCCTCACGGGTAAACAATTCTTGCTCGGTGCCGTCGTTCCAGCCCATCGATGCCAAAAAGTTGACCATCGCTTCTGGCAGGTAGCCGTCTTTGGCGTAGTCGAGCAGGTCTTTCGCACCGTCGCGCTTACCGAGTTTCTTGCGCCCGTCCGGGCCGAGTATAAGTGGCAGGTGCGCGACGATCGGCGGTTCTACGCCCAGCGCTTCGTAGAGGTTGAGGTAGTTCGGCATGCTGGAGATGAACTCTTGGCCGCGCATGATGTGGGTGATCTCCATATCGACGTCGTCGAGGATGTGCGCAAAATTATACGTCGGCAAGCCGTCGGACTTGACGATGATGATGTCGTCCACGACTTCCGGGCCGGTGTGTATATCGCCCATGACCGCGTCGTGCCAGGTGTAAGCTTTTGGTTCGGATTTGAAGCGCAGTGCCATACCCTGCTTCCATTGGGGCGGGTTTTCGGGGCGGTAGTTGCGTGCCAGGAACGGTTGCTTTTTGCCTTCAGCATCTTTTCGCAGCTCGTCGAGTTCTTCTTCGCTTCGGGTATCCGCGTAGGCCCTACCGGCATCGATCAGCTTTTGTGCCCACTCGTGGTGCCTGGCCATGCGCTCGCTTTGCAGGTATGGCGCGTATGGCCCGCCAATGTCAACGCCTTCGTCCCAGCCAAGGCCCAGCCAATGCAGGCTGTCGATAATATGTTGGATCGAGCCTTCGACTTCGCGCTTTTTGTCGGTGTCTTCGAGGCGCAGGATGAATTGGCCGCCTGTCTGCCGGGCAATGAGCCACGCAAAGACGGCCGTGCGGACACCGCCGACATGCATATATCCAGTTGGGCTTGGCGCAAAACGGGTTCGGGCAGGTTTGTTCATCCCTTTGATTATAAGAGAAATATGCTATTGTTCAAGATACAACCAGGAATTACGCCCCTGAAGCAGCCGAACACATAAACACGCCATCGTGTTCCACGAGTTTGGCGTACTCCGCGCTGTCTATGATCGCCGAATGTTCGAAGTCGGCGGCATTAAAGCCAATCCTGGGGTGCTTCAGCAGCTCTTCGTCGATAAATGTGTATTTAATATCAGGGAAAAATGGTCGGCCAAACGGGGGCATTTTACCTGGTTGCAGCCCTCGTGCGACGCATGACATTTCTTCTGGTGTTGCAAAACGAAAGTCACGTAGGCCCTCAATTCGACTACGCAGTTCTTGTTTGACGCCTTTAGAATCAAGCTTATTAAATCCCGGCAATACGATAACAGCGAATGTGTCTGGCTGGTCGCGGATATCGAGCTTGACTAGGAGTGCTTTGGCGCCTGGTACGCGTTCGCCGGAAGCCTTGAACCGAGCCTCCATACTTTCTTCGCTGGTATGTGACGCTGCGTGCGGGAAAAGTTTAGCCGATGGGGCATGCTCGCGCAAAAATGCAACTAGTTCTTCGTGGACTTTGTCGGCTTCGTTGGTTGTGGCGTTACTCATGCGCACACCATATCACGTGTGAGTTGTCGTTAAAAGTGTGACATTTCGGCAACACGAGCGAAGAAATCCCCGAGCTTGGGAGCGATATCGCGTGCCGCAGCAGCGTTGGGATGTGAATCGAATGGAAAGAGTCGTCGGTATTCGCGCCGAAGCGTGTTTGCCTGCGGCCTTCCTTCTGGCACGGCTAACGCGCCGAAGAAATCGAACACATATATATTTTTGCCAAAATCAGTGCCATTCAGCCATTGTGCCAGCGTGCGGGCGCGCCGGGCAAAAGGCGGCAGCGTCAGCACGGGAATAAGCGGTGGCGACGTCAGGATGACCAGCTTCTTGCCCGGCTGAGAATGAAAGAACTGGACAACCTGCTCGTAAGCCTGTTGGTGTGCGGCCAGCATCGAGTCGCTCGTTATGCGTGTATTCGGAAAGCACGATTTGATGGCAATAATATCGTACGTGAGTATCTCGCCGAGCATCGGGTCGTGTGCGGCGAGCCGTCTTGCACTGAAGAGCTTGGCATAATCTGCCGGTGTCGTATCGCCGCCCGGAAACCCCCAATTAACGGGTCGGACTTCCCCGTTTTGGTTGCGTAGCATGCCGGTATTTTGGTTAAAATCGCACAATTCATATGCTGGATTGTTCCCCGCGAGTGCGTAGAAATTGCTGTCGCGGAGCAAATTTTCCCCGACAGAACGGTGAATGAACAGAAGCTTTGGCTTGCTCATTGCCTACATGCTGGTGGCGATGTTGACGATCTGGCTGTTGCTGAGCGAGCCATTGCTGGTCAAACGGTACCAGATGCCATTGCTGACCCAGGTGGCATCATTGTTGCC
Source organism: uncultured Candidatus Saccharibacteria bacterium (assembly GCA_964527385.1). Lineage (GTDB taxonomy): Bacteria > Patescibacteriota > Saccharimonadia > Saccharimonadales > UBA4665 > JANWHZ01. The sequence continues at coordinate 4,123 of CAZGPZ010000059.1, forward strand.
ATAGGTGTAAATGGTACTGCCGGCTGACGTCAGCGTGTCGTAGGATTCGTTGTTCGGGTAGACGTATTTGTCCAGCAGTGTTGCGCTGTTCCAGGTGGATGCGACTTGGATTACGCTGAATCCGGTGTTATCGGCGGTGTTGTTGTAGTGCACGGTTACGGTGCCGGGGCCGTACGCGAACGTACCAAGGCGGAAGCCGCTTGGCTGCCACGACGGGAGTGTCGCGTTGATGCCCGCTTGCGAAGAGGCGACGCGCAGCTTTATGAAATTGGCATTCTGGTACGCGACGAAACCGACGATCAAAAGCACTGCCAGGCTGGATGCGGCAATGCTCGTAGCCGTCCGGAGGCGATGGGTTTTCTTGTGCCGCTTAGCCGGGGCGTATGGCTGCTTGTGGCTGCTTGCCGTGGCGAGCGCCCGCTCGAAAATATCATCCGATGGTTGGTGAGCGCGTGTTGGCAGCGGTGCGGGCATTGCCGGCTTGGCAACTGTTGTCGGGGCGGCGGGTTGCTGCAAACTGGGGTGCAACACGGCAAACCGACTGATCAGGCGGCTGCGCGCGATCTTGTGTGCGCGATTCATGCGGTCCCCATCGACAGTATTGGCTGAAAGCTTGGGAATCACGTCAACGTGCACCGTACGCAAAGCGAGCCCGGCGTGCGCTATAGGTTTAACCTGGCGTTTGAATGGTTGCACGGGGTGGTGTACGGCGCTGCGCATGAGCGTCTTGGAGTGCTGCGCCTTGTGCGGCTGCGCGTGGTGCGTGGCGGGACGGCTGACGTCAAATACCCGGTGCGCGGGCTCAGCTGTTTGGTGGCGGGCACTAGCCACGTGCGAAGCGTGCAAGCGGGAATTGTTGGGGATGTGCGCTTTGGCAGGCGCGGACGCCTTTGCAAATCCATCGACTGACCGCGCCACGGCGGGCTGATCGCCCAGCAATTGCCCGGAGACGGCATCGTAGCGTTTGCCGTTCAGTTCTAATACATGCGTGGATGGTTTCACGGGCGCGCCTTGCCCGGCGTGCGGCGCTGAGGAGCGCGCGCTAGTCGTTGCCTGGTTGTTGTTTGTATCACGGTATGTACCCTCTACATACTTAAGCAGAATACTATTATCTTAATCCTATGGCGTGCCTGAACGCAAGGGCTTGCCGCCAAGCACCTGACTTGCGCGGAAAAACCGGGACAAAGCAGTATAATGAGAGCGATCATTGCCGGAAGGCACCAACCGCTGCATAGTATAGAAACAAATATGGAAGCAATGGAACTCATGGACCCAAAACGCCGCCGCCAGCATCAC
>CAZGPZ010000059.1:5428-6583 GCA_964527385.1 uncultured Candidatus Saccharibacteria bacterium
TACGGGTTGATCGGTATTGCTATTCTGCTCTTGACCGTTATCTTGCTTTTTGTCGCGTACGGCTTTGGGTACCAAAACGGGCACGTTATCCAAAACGGGCTCGTTTTCATGTCAAGCACGCCGAACCCGGCGCAAATCTACGTCGATGGCAAGCTGTACAAAAATAGCACCAATACCAAAATGATTTTGCCGGAGGGCACATACGATTTTACCTTGCAGCGCAATGGTTACCGCGACTGGGAGCGTACCGTGGCGGTCAGTGGTGGTCAAGTCCAGACGTTCGCGTACCCATTCCTGTTCCCGGATAGCCTCGCAACGAATACGCGGTATGAATACAACCAGCACCCACTCTTTGCCTCTGAAAGTCCCGACCGGCATTGGCTGCTAGTTGCCCGCGCGGATACTATCGGCGACTTCGATGTGTTTGACCTTTCGTCAACCCAGGCGCAGCCTACGCAAATTATTCTGCCTGCAGGCATGCTTTCGAGCGGGACAGCGCAAAGCTTGCAAGTTGTTGCCTGGTCCAGCGACAACATGCACATGCTGGTCGCACACGACTACAGTGGCAAAACAGAATATATTAGCCTGAACCGTTCCGCGTCTGCACAAAGCGTGAATGTCACCCGCTCGTTGAAACTTTCCGCCACGAATATTGACATGCGGCTGGATAGCTTGCAATACGATCATTACTTTGTACTGGATAAGACGAGCCATGAGCTATACCGAATATCTCTGGCGTCACCGACGCTGCGGGCGTATGTATCGGGGGTAACTTCGTATACGGCGTACGGGGATGCGGTATTGTATGCGGCTTCGGACAAGACGGTCGCGAACCAAGTCGACATTCGGCTGTATGATGGCAGCCAAACATACGATATCCGGCACGATAGCGGAAACAACTCGCCCTTGCTCGCCCTGTCAGCCTACAACGGCTCGCAATATGCCGCCATCAGCTCGACCACATCAGATACGGCGTACATATACAAAGACCCTACCCTTCAAGTCCAGAACAGGCAAATCGGGGTCGCCGTTCCCATCCGCGCCATTCGCTTGCAACACCCATCGTTCGTGGCGTTCTCGGCGTCGGGGCAATATGTCGCTTTTGAAAATAATACCCACTTAGCTGTGTACGATGTTGATGGCGACGAAGCGTAT
>CAZGPZ010000060.1:0-6216 GCA_964527385.1 uncultured Candidatus Saccharibacteria bacterium
TAATTCCGTCCTAAGGAAGAGATAGAGGTTCGACTCCTCTTGGGGGCACCACGTCGGAACAAAGTGCGACCCCACCTTTGGTTTGGTAATCAAGTGATCAAACCAAAGGTGGGGTCTTCCATTGCTCCTCCTCTCAGTTTTGCGAATCCCCTCGCAAACTGTTAACCACAGAAGCAGGCCGGAAGCCTGTTACAATACTGGTATGGCTGCAGATGGCAAAAACCAAAACCCGGTCAAATATTTTGAAGCGCAATTCGACGACGAAGAAGTCTTGTTCGTGTTCCGCCGGCACCCGATTGTCATGCGCAAAGGGCTTATCATCAGCATGTCGTCCTGGTTGATCGGGCCACTGGTGATCCTGGCGCTTACCTATATCATGCCGAACAATCCGCCTTCGATGACCGCGTATTTCCTGGCGCTTTTTGGAAGTATTGGGTTCGGTTCGCTCCTGATCCTGCCGTCGTGGATCAGCTGGTATTTTAGTGTTTTTATCCTGACCAACCAACGTTTTGTCCAGATTACCCAAAAAGGTTTGTTCCACACCAGTTTCGCAGATATATCATTGCCGCAGATTCAGCAGGTTAATTACGAGATTTCCGGGCTGCAAGAGACGTTGCTCGGCTTTGGTACAATAACTATGCAGACCTATATTGGCGAGCTCATCATCCACGACGTTCACCACCCGGCGAAGATCCAGCGCAAAATCGTGGGAATTCTTCGTGATCAGGGAGTGACACCTACGGAGCTTGCCTTCAAACGGTCTACGACACAAGAAAAGATCGACCAAAGCAGATGAAAACAAGAATCAAGCATCTCATACGCCGTGGCGGCAAGCTTGCAAAAGAACAGCTGCAAAAGCCCGAGCCGACGGCTAACGACGTCAAAATCACGAACGAAACTGTCGCGGCGCGGCGCGAAGAGGTTCTCGGCAGCGCGCGCAAGTATATCTACCCCTTGCAGGCGTCAAAGCACCGGGTTGTACGGGCGTCCATTGCCCTACTGGTCGCCGCCATCATTGGTTTCTTCTCATTCTGCTTGCTGGATTTGTATAAGTTCCAATCGACCTCGACCTTCATTTATGGTGTTACGCAAGTGCTGCCGTTGCCGGTAGCAGTAATAGATAACCGCTACTTCGTATCTTATAACGATTACTTATTTGAGCTTCGCCACTACATGCACTATTACGAGACGCAGCAGCATGTTGACTTCAGTACCAAAGAAGGCAAGCAACAACTTACGGTTTTCAGGCAACGTTCCCTCGACCAAACCATGCAAAATGCCTATGTCGAGCGGCTTGCCGACGCGAACAATATATCGGTGAGTAGCCAGGACGTGGACACCGCGGTCGCGCTGGTGCGTTCGCAAAACCGCTTGGGTGCGAACGACCAGGTATTCCAAAGTGTGCTCAGTGAGTTCTGGGGATGGTCGGTAGATGATTTCCGCCGGGAGCTCCGCCAGGAATTGCTTGCCCAAAAAGTAGTCGATGTCTTGGATACCAAAACGAACAGCCGGGCACAGCAGGCATTAGCAGTCTTGAAACGTGGCAAGGACTTTGGGAAACTCGCGGAGCAGGCCTCTGACGATGTCGCAACCCGCTCCCGTGGTGGCGATTACGGAACGTTTATTGCGAAATCGAACACCGAACTCGCGCCGCAAATCGTTGATGCGCTCTTTAAGTTGAAGGCGGGGCAATACTCGGCCATCATCAACACAGGATATAGCTTGGAGATAGTCAAAGTAACCGCCATTCGCGGCGAACAGGTGCGTGCGTCCCACATCTCATTTAACTTCCAACCAGTCACAGCGTATACTGATCCACTTGCCGATAAGCTGAAACCGCGGCTGTTCATCCACGCCTGACCAGCTAGCATTGCATTTCCAGTCCAAGCCTGGTATCATTACCCCTGTTGCTCAGCTGTTTGCAGCTAACACAAAATTCCAATCCAAGGAGTCCGCCAGCAGGCGGGTGACCGAATGGAATTTTGAGAGGAGGAACATAGCGCAAAATAGAAGCTTCGCCGATGGCGAACGGGATATGCGCGTAGGTTCCGACGAGGGCCCGTAGTGAAGAGGCCTATCACGTCTCCCTGTCACGGAGAAGATCGCCGGTTCGAATCCGGTCGGGCCCGCCAAGACGCTTATGCTTAAACCTCTCCATTGTGAGAGGTTTTTGTTATGCTTAGGTCATGCAAAAGCCACGGCCAACGGTCATTATTGATCCGGAACTAAAGAGAGTGGTTAAGAGCTTCGATCTAAATATTGCTACGTATACTCAATACCTTTATGACAAAGGTCTTACTCCTGACAACGTCAAAAGCATAGAGATTTCTTTTACCGCTACTGGCCGCTTCCTGTCCGGCGGTGTCTATAACTTCAAAACGCATAAAATGCAGATCAGCGTGCCACGTGCCAGAAACGTTAATCGGTTGCTCGTTCACGAAACACATCACGCGTTAGAAGGGATGATCGGACGGATCAGTAGGGTTGATGTGGTAGTAAATCGCGTCTTCAACATTGGCGTTTATGCGGGAGCGGCTGTTTTGATGCTGACAATAGCATTCTACTTGCTAAATGATGCTCTACGCATTAGCCAATTGAACAGCGTTCTATACCTTACTTTCTGGCTTGGAGTAGCCTTATTTCTAACCGGTGGGATGGCTTATATAGTCAATCCAGCAGAACGAAGGGCTTACGGGGCTCAGCCACCCTCAGTTCCATTTGTACAAGTAGTAAAGAGGCCGTTCCTGCAACAGCTTATTTGTTTGGGACAGATACTTATCGCTCGAGCGCTGAGGAGAAAGTAGTTCTCGCTACACCAGGATGGCTACTGTAATAATTCCAAATCTCAATGGCTACGGCCCGCCAAGGTGCTTGTGCCTAAGATTCCTCTTTTGTGAGGAGTTTTTGCTATGCTACATGGTATGAAAGTGTTATTCATTTGCGATGGTAATGTTGCGCGCAGCCAAGAGGCGGAGTTGTTTTTTAACTCCATGGCTGGGACCCATCATCATGCAAGCAGTGCCGGCACGAACCCGGTGATTGGCAAGCCGATAGACCCAGCAGTCGTTGAGGTTATGTCTGAGCAAGGCTACGATATGCAACATTGCTACCGCAAGGCAATCGGCAAGCATGTGACCGACGAAGCAGACGTAGTAGTCTCATTCAAACCACTCGAAGAACTGCCTGTCTCGATTGCGCATCATAACAAGCTGCGGTACTGGAATGTGCCGGATCCAAAAGGACAATCCTTGGATGTTCACCGGAGAACCAGAGACGACATTCGGGCTAGGGTGGCTGCGCTTGTTGCCGAGTTAGGCAGGGTATAGCTTTTTGTTTATGGCTACACGTATGGCTCAAGTAGAAGGCATAATCTTTCCCATAAGCGTTAGCGTATAATCAAAGCATAAACTTTAACGAGCAAGAAGCGGTCGCTTCGGAGGGTAACGCATTGAGCACGATGAGTATCAAGGGATGGCTGGCGAAGGCTGGTGTCTTCCGGCTGCTATCTGGCGTCCTCCTTGTCATTATTGTGATTATGTTCGTACTTTGGCAACCTTGGCTGCCAAACGTCAAAGCATCAGACCGGACTATTTCGGTGACCGGGACGGCGATGATTACGGCTGTGCCGGACCAGTACGTCTTTTCGCCTTCATATGATTTCACTAACAGCAACAAGCAGGCCGCAATTGACTCCCTCACCGCCAAGAGTAATACAATCGTTGCCAAATTAAAACAGCTCGGTGTTGCCGACAAGGACATCAAGACAAACGCCAACGGGTATACCAGCTATGGGTACTATATCCCTGTCGACCAGGGAAGTGATACCTACACGCTCACCATGACGGTGACCGTGATGGATGCCAAGCTGGCCCAAAAGGTGCAGGATTACCTGGTCATAACCACTCCAAGTGGCACCCTAACCCCAAGTGTCTCGTTCAGTACTGCCAAGCAACAGGCATTGCAACAACAGGCCAGGAATCAGGCGGAGCAAAATGCACGTTCGCAGGCGGACCAATCGGCGCGCAACCTAGGATTTTCGGTCGCTGCAGTTAAGTCAGTTGTTGACAACAACTGGTATGGTGGTGGCCCGATTGTTTACGATGGATTAAGTGTAGGATCCGCCTTATCTTCGTCAGCGAAGCCATCCCTTGCGGTTGAGCCAGGCCAAAATGATTTGAGTTATTCCGTCCAAGTCGTTTACTACATACATTGATAAGGAGCATACGTCATGCATCTGCAACCACACGCGCACGTGCGTCACCCAAAGGACGTCCTTCAGGCAAGGCGAGAGGCGGTGAAGCGCACGAACAAATTGTTGTACTATAACGACGTTTTCTTGGCGTGGGTAACAAACCATATCCTGGCGTCTGTCGCATTATTTGATGCGGCACTGATCATCCCGCTCCTGGCAATTCCTGCTCCGGATGCGGTCAAGATCACGCTGGGTGTCATTTCGGGCAGCTGGATCCAGCTCTGGGCTCTGCCGGCGTTGCAGCGCAGCCAGAACAAGACGCAAGCGCAGAATGACGCTAAAGCTGAGGTCGATCACGAGACACTGACGTACCTGGCGACCCTCCAAGACGAGCAGATGACCGAGCTGAAGGGCATTACTAGCATTCTCGGCGAGATCAAGAAGCGGTAATCATGGCAACTAAATCCCAGCTTCGGCTGACACTGATTATTGCCATCCTCGCATCCCTAGTAGCATTTCTAGACGGCTCCGTCGTTAATGTCGCGCTGCCGGCAATCAACCGCGAGCTTGGCGGTGGCTTGGTGACCCAGCAGTGGGTAGTCGACGCCTATCTTATCTGCCTTGGTGCTCTTATCCTAGTTGCTGGATCACTATCCGATCTATTCGGGCGTGGTCGGGTATTGGCCGTGGGGCTCATTGGTTTCATGGCCGCGTCAATGTTGTGCGCCGTGGCGCCATCAGCTACGTTTCTGATCATAGCGCGTGGCATGCAAGGTGTTGCTGGCGCGCTGCTGGTGCCAAGTTCACTGGCAATGATAATCGCGGCATTCGATGATGGGGTCGAGCAAGCCAAAGCCATAGGCAGCTGGACGGCATGGACGGGTATGTCGTTTATTATTGGTCCACTCGTCGGCGGTTTTCTGGTGGACACGTGGTCGTGGCGATTTATTTTTGCCATCAATGTTATACCGATTCTAGTCACGCTGTGGTTGCTTGCCCGGCTTAAACATCCACACTTGCCGAGCGGCGCTCGGGTAGATATCCTCGGTGCTGCTCTCTGTACTATCGGGCTAGGCGGCAGTGTTTTTGCATTGATCGAGGAGCCGCACTATGGCTGGGCGGCCGGGCAAATTTGGTTGCCGCTCATACTAGGCTTATGCGCCCTGGCGGCTTTTGTTTGGCATGAATTCCGAACTGTCGCGCCAATGTTGCCACTAAAATTGTTCAGAGCCCGCAATTTTGCCGTTGGCAACCTGGCGACCCTGACGATCTATGGTGGCTTGTCCGTCGCAATATTTATCCTGGTAATTTTCCTGCAGCAGGCTGGTGGCTATTCGGCACTTATGGCGGGACTATCGACATTGCCCGTAACGATTATCATGTTTTTGTTGTCGCCGCGTTTCGGGCGACTATCAGGGAAGTTTGGCCCGCGCTTTTTCATGGGCATTGGCCCAATCATTGCCGCACTCGGTTTCTTGCTCATGCTGCGTGTTGGGTTGCCAGTAGCATACTGGACCGAACTTTTGCCGGGGATTTTGATGTTTGGTCTTGGCATGTCAATTACGGTGGCACCACTGACGGCAGCGATCTTAGGCTGCGTCGATCCGGGTCATGCAGGTGTTGCTTCGGCCGTTAATAACGCTGTGGCGCGGATTGCAGGCTTGATTACAGTGGCTGCCATCGGTGTTGTCGTCGGCGCGCAGCTCACTCTGGACGGTTTTCATCGCGCGGTTTTCGTGACTGCCATACTGATGTGCATGGGCGGAATTATCTCGCTGGCCGGCATTACTAACCGTACCCAGGTCACAAAATAAGAAGTTTTGCTATAATAGTGAAGATTTCCTTGAGAGATTACGCCACCTTAGCTCAGCTGGCTAGAGCACCGCTTTCGTAAAGCGGGGGTCATCGGTTCGAATCCGATAGGTGGCTCCACGTCGGAATTGCTTACGATATTGCAAGGAAATTCCGTAAAACAAGTTTCCGGAATTTTCCTCGCAACATCTCGCAGTATGCTTCCTTACAAG
>CAZGPZ010000061.1:0-6170 GCA_964527385.1 uncultured Candidatus Saccharibacteria bacterium
CCGGTAACCGACGGCGTCGTACTGCCGATCTTGCACCTGAACGGATACAAAATCTCCAACCCGACGATACTCGCCCGGATCAGCCACGACGAGCAGAAGCAACTCTTCAAAGGCTATGGCTGGCAGCCGTATTTTGTCGAGGGTGATGACCATATGAAGATGCACCAGCTCATGGCAGCCGCGCTCGACCAGGCAACCACTGACATCCGCCGAATAAAGCTCCACGCCCAGAAAACCGGGGATATGACGCGTCCACGCTGGCCAATGATTATCCTCAATTCGCCGAAGGGCTGGACCGGCCCGAAAACCGTGGACGGCCTCCCGGTTGAGGGCTCGTTCCGTTCGCACCAGGTACCCATTCTTATCGGGCCCGACGACCCACCGGAACACCTCGCCCAACTTGAAGCCTGGCTGAAGAGCTACCACCCCGAGGAACTGTTCGACGAATCGGGCAAGCTGAAGCCGGAGCTCGCTGCCCTTGCCCCGAAAGGCGACCGCCGCATGGGCGCGAACCCGCACGCCAACGGCGGCAAGCTGCTGCGGTCGCTGAACATACCAGACTTTCGCGATTACGCCATCGGCATCAAGTCCCCGGCGTCAGTGCACGCCAGCAGCATGAAGGCGGTCGCACCATTCCTTCGCGACATCATCAAGCTCAACGACGAGCACCATAACTTCCGTATATTTAGCCCTGACGAGACGCTTTCCAACCGCCTGAACGCCGTGTTCGACGTGACAAACCGGCAATGGGACGCCACTACCAAGCCGGACGACGAGTTCCTGGCACCAGCCGGGCGCGTGATTGACTCAATGCTGAGCGAGCATCAATGCGAAGGCTGGCTGGAGGGCTACCTGTTGACTGGACGGCACGGTTTGTTCCACAGTTACGAGGCATTTATCCGCATCGTCGATTCGATGGTCACCCAGCACGCCAAGTGGCTGAAGATGTCCGACGAGTTGCCATGGCGGCAGAAAATCGCCTCGCTCAACTACCTGCTGACATCGCACGTCTGGCGGCAGGACCACAATGGCTTCACGCACCAAGACCCCGGCTTCATGGACCATCTACTGAACAAGAAATCCAAAACTATCCGCATCTATTTGCCGCCCGATGCCAATTGCATGCTTTCAGTGATGGATCACTGCTTGCGCAGCGAGAATTACGTCAACCTCATGATCGCCGGCAAGCACGATGAAGCGCCGCAATTCCTGAACATGGAACAGGCGATTGAGCATTGCACCCAAGGCATCAGCATTTGGTCCTGGGCCAGCAACGACCAGGACAGCGAACCAGATGTTGTCATGGCATGTGCCGGCGACGTGCCGACTATGGAGACGCTCGCCGCGGTGTCAATTTTGCGCAAGCACTTGCCGGAGCTGAAAATCCGCGTCGTCAACGTGGTCGACATCATGAAATTGGAACCAGACACCGAAAGCCCGCACGGGCTCAGCGATGTTGACTTCGATTCGATCTTTACCCGCGACAAGCATATTATTTTCGCGTTCCACGGTTACCCATGGCTCATCCACCGCCTGGTCTACCGGCGCGCGAACCGCAACATGCACGTGCGCGGCTACAAAGAAGAAGGCACTATCACGACCGCGTTTGACATGGCAGTACTTAATAATATCGACCGCTTCGACCTGGTTATTGACACCATTGACCGGCTAGAGCTTGGCACCAAAGGCGCTTACTTGAAGCAACTAATGGAGCAAAAGCTCGTCGAGCACCGCCAGTATATTGACGCGAACGGCGCTGATCTGCCCGAAGTTCGCGATTGGGAATGGGATATCACCTAATTCATTTGGCGGGTCGCCGATAGCTCCATGACCACTGGCTATGAACCCTTGTGATAAAAAGCACTTGCATTCATGCTTATGTTTTTGGTAGATTAAGTCCCAGTGCGTACGGGCATACGACCCACTGGAACAAACATAGGTGCACACGGAAACCGCTCCGAGAGGAGCGGTTTTTTTATAGCCCGGGTTCTGCGACTCGCAACTACGCGTAACAACCAAGGCTGCCGCGACCCGTAACACCCGGGCGCATAACATTGGTGAATTTGTAGGAAGAACCCGAGAGGTTGTATAGTTGGGTTCTTTTTTATACCTAAATGAAAGGGAGAAAATGAGCATCACCACGCAAGCAATACGCACGAATGACAAAAAATTGATCGCATTCAACGATCACTTCGCGAACCTGGTTCGCGTCAATGAAGACCTGTGCTTTGGCGCCGCGGAGAATTACCGGCGGCGCAATATGGCATACGTCGACGTGCCGGAAATCGTCGGGATTACCGGTGCCTGCGAGAACGTCGACACGCTCTTCAAAGTCGGCAACCGGCTCGATCTGCCGCTGTTCTTCACGCAAACTGGCCAGCTGTCGCTGGAACAAGCGCTGCAGTCATTCCCCGCGGTTTGGACCGTCATCCACTCGGGACGGGACGAGGAGGAAGAAGATTCGCGCCACCTGCGGCAATTCCGCCTGACTGAAGAGGAATTTGATGCCACCACCGCCGGCATGTCGCGACACGACTACGACGAGGACGCGATGTACGAAGCGCTGCTCATAAACATCCAGGTCACTGTGCAGTCCATGCTCATGCACGTGCTTAAGCGCAACACGCTAGTACTAGAACAGACCTACCGGCGTGACGCCCAGAAATTATTCCACGCCGCGACCACGCCATTCTTGCGTATTTCCTACGAAAATTCTATCGTGCTGCTCCAGCAAAACGGCTACCCAGCAGTAAGGTTCGGCGACGACCTGAAAGCCGAGCATGAAGCAAAAATCGTCGACCTACTCAACGTGGCAGGCACTGAGCTGCCGGTCTTCATCATGAAATATCCCAAAGAAATAAAGTTCTTCAACATGAAAGTATCCGACCGTGACCCGCGCGTCTGCCTTTCCGCCGACCTCGTCCTGCCCTACGCTGGCGAAGCCTGCGGGTCATCAGTGCGCGAACACGATTTTGCCCGCCTGCGCGACCGTTTGGTGGCATCAAAGATGTACGAACTGCACCTGGCGCGCGGCGGCACGTACAGTGACTTCCGCTGGTACTTGAATATTATGGAAGAGGAAGGCACGCAGCCCCACGCCGGGTACGGTATCGGCAACGACCGTGTGCTGCAATACATTTTTGGCGAGCGCGACATTCGCAAGACATCGCTGTTCGCGCTGCTCAGCCAGCAAACCGGCGATTGGAAAATTGACTGATCGGGACATAGCATTGGAACGACCGGTTACCTGGATTGTACAGCCACTAAGGCAACAACCTATTTAGCTTGCACTGAAACACATAGCAAGCGAGCATTACTTTATTGACAGCGGGCGCAGCGTACCTATATGCTTATGCTCATAAGCGGAGGGTAGGATCATGCGTATACGAAAGCGCGCGGCGAACGCTGCCGGGAGTCTGTTGTTGGCGTTGTCTATTGTGGCGTTGCCGGTGGCGACCGTGCCAGCGTTTGCAGGCGGGGACTCCCTTCGCCTGCACACCGCGCGGACCGTCTTCCATATTAAACGGCACGCCAACACAACACCTACGGGGCTCAGCCCTTCGGTGATCAAGTCTGCATACAACTTAAGTGGCACCGGCAGCGGCACGATAGCTATTATCGACGCCTACGATGCGCCGTCCATCCAGAACGACCTTAATACGTTCAGCACCCAATTCGGGCTGCCCGCATGTAATTCAGGCAACCCTTGTTTTGAGAAACATAAAATGTCGGGTTCGATCCGCAGTAACAGTGGTTGGGCGCTCGAAGCGTCGCTCGACACCCAATGGGCGCACGCTGTTGCGCCGGGAGCAAAAGTACTTCTAGTCGAAGCACGATCAGCTAGCATTTCAGACCTCTTGAGCGCCGTGAACTACGCCCGTAACCGGAGCGATGTCGTTGCTGTGTCGATGAGCTGGGGAGGCTCGGAATTTTCGTCCGAGTTATCCTATGACTCCTACTTCACTAGCTCGCATGGGGTTGCATTTTTTGCCTCGTCAGGCGATAGCGGCACTGGCGTGCAGTGGCCAGCAGTATCTCCAAACGTCACCGGTGTCGGTGGCACTACTTTGGCATTTAATAATGGATCCTTCGTTTCGGAGACCGCTTGGAGCGGTAGTGGCGGCGGTGTTAGCCGGTACGAACCCATCCCTAGCTACCAAACCACATACGGCTTAACGAGGGCAAAACGCTCCGTTCCCGATGTGTCGTACGATGCCGACCCGAACAGCGGCGTCGCGGTTTACGACTCAACGAGCTACAATGGCCAAAAGGGTTGGTTCCAGGTCGGCGGTACTAGCGCCGGCGCGCCGCAGTGGGCTGCCATATTCGCGCTCGGAAGCACCGCGCGTAACAGCCAGCTCTATACCGACGCCGTCCAGCCCAACAGCTCCACATTCTTGCGTGACATCGTCTCGGGCACCAACGGCGCCTGCGGCCTCGTCTGCTCGGCGGCAACTGGTTACGACACGGTCACTGGGATTGGGAGCCCACTATCCAGCAGCTTCTAAAGGCATAGTTCTGCTACAATACGCTTATGGCTAAAAAATCTAAAAAGCACGCAAGCAACAAATGGTTCGTAGAGATCCGTGGCAGCTACTTGCCGAATAGTTGGCAAGGCTGGCTGACATACGTGCCCTACACCGCTTATGCCGTGGGAATACTTATATTCGCCCTCGACAACAGCAGTGATTGGTTGCACGCCATCCCGATCATCGTGCCAAACTGGTTGGTCGCGCTGATCGTCATGACCTGGCTCGCCGAGCACAAAAGCTAAACATACCCGGGGAAGAAATCTGTTTTGATATGCGAACGCCGCACGCCAAGCTTTAATAGCACGCCCTTTGTGGCTTCGACCATGGCGTGCGTGCCGGAAATGTAGAAAACCCGCTCAAAATAGTCCGGTATTTCCTGTCGCACGATCTCTGCCGTCATTATCGAGTCCATGTACACGCCTGGGCTGTTTGCCCCGGGCTCGCCCGAGAAAACATACACCGTCTTCATGCCGTTCTTGCGTGCAGCTTCATCGAATATTTCAGCATAGGCGACATCATCCCGCGTACGTGCGGCGTACAATAGAGTGACTGATCTCTTATCATTTGTATCCGCTAAGTATTTTGCCATGCTTCGGAACGGCGTGATGCCGATACCGCCGGCAATAAACACCAGTTTTTTTGATGCATCGCCAGGCAGTACGAAATCGCCTGAGATATGATCGGCAACGAGCGGCGTCTTATGATCCATGTCGAGCATGGCTTCTTTGTAGCTGCTGCCGTGATCATAAAACTTCACGCCAATACGTAAATCCGGCTCGGTTGGCGACGAGGCAAGCGTGAAATAGCGGCGGTCGCCACGTGAGTCGCTGTGGGCATGGGGCAAGGTAAACTCCATATATTGGCCTGGCTGGTACGCGAACTTCTTCTCCGGGTAAAACACAAAATCTGCCGTATTCGCGGCGATCTTAATTTTTTCTTTGAACACAGGAAACAACTTGGTTTTCGGGTTGGCAATGTACGAAAACACATTGCCGATAACCAACGCTATTTCCGGTGAGCTATAGTATCCGAACAGGTTGATTTGCGGCGGCATCAACGCCCCCACCAATGCGCCATACCACCATTGATTGCCGCGCGTCGTCGGCGTTGTGGCCGGTTCGGGCAACATGACAAATGCCAAGAAGAAGAGTGGCGACGTGAGCACCATGTTTTGCAGCCCAGTGCCAACATTGCCATGCGATATCCAAGTGAATACGGCAGTTAGCGCTGTTGCTGACACAAGGAAAACTGCGATCATGCCGAACCGGCGGATCTTGCGTGCCAATAGCAAGCCGCCAACCAGTACCCAGGGCAACATGGACGCCGTGCCAACCCACCAGCTGGCAGCTTGTTTTGGGCCAAGCGCCGTCAACATAACTGCGATGGCAGCAGGGTTGAAAATGTGCTTGCGGTTAATCGTCAAAATATATTTGGACGCCATAGCCAGCCCCGACGCCGCCAGTATGAACAGGATCATAAACTTCGTGATAGACGGCGTGATAATGAGCGCCAAAATAAAGCCGGTTATGAGCGACGAATCCGTTGAAGTCGGCGCATTGAAGATGGACCCGAATACCCAATTAACGACCCAACACACGCCGAGAGCCAAGAGAGAGCACACGATGAGTGCCAATGGGT
>CAZGPZ010000062.1:0-5920 GCA_964527385.1 uncultured Candidatus Saccharibacteria bacterium
TTGGTACCGAGCGCGCGCAGGAGTGTGCGCAACGACTGAGCGGTGGCACCGCGCTTGCCGATGACCCGGCCGAGATCCTCGGGGTCTACAGTCAGCTCCAAGAGCACGCCTTTCTCGTCAATGCGGCGCGCTACTTGTACGGCGTCCGGCTTGCTCACTAGGGACTTTACGACGTACTCTACGAATTGTTGGTCAATACTGTTATTCATGCAGGTCTCCTCACATTAGCAAGTACAACTTTATTATAGCAAACGCCGCCAATCATGTCGGCGGCGTCCGTTGGATAGCCCAACACTTTATTATTCTTCGGCTGGCTCAGCTGGTGCTTCAGCCTCAGGAGATTCTGCGGCAGGTGTTTCAGTTTCAGCAGCTACCGGCTCGGATTCCGTTGCCACGGCAGCAGGTGCCGGTTCTTCTGCAGGACGGTTGCGGCGCAGTTTGTCGGCATGGCGCAACTTTCCTTGCTTGCCATCATTCAGGACGACCCATTTCGGTAACTTCACGCCCTCTGACTTCAAGAGGCGTGCAGCCCGCTCGGACGGTTGTGCGCCATGCTCCAGGTAGAAGGCGGCCTTGTCCTTGTCGATCGAAACTGCTTTGTCGTGCGGGTTATAACTGCCAAGCAATGCAACTACTTTGCCGCTGGTTGGCGTCAGGCGCGCGTCCTGTACTACTACGCGGAACATTGCGCGGCCGCTGCGGCCAGTCCTTTGCATGCGAATCGTAAGCATATGAAACATTTTCTCCGTTATTTTTACAGGACAGTTGGCTTATATTTTACAGGAGTTAAACAGATATGTCAAAGCTAAACCCATACTTTTGCCTTGATGCAAAAGTATGCAAAAAATCAAGGGCGGCTACACTTGCTTGGGTTTAGCGTTGTAAAAGGCCACAACCGCTCCATGATCCCCGCTTCGCTATCATGGAGCGCCCACTTCGTGGGAAGTTGTGGCTTGTTACAACGCTTCCGCCAGGCTGCGCTCTGCATGCCCCTTAACAACCAAGGCAGCTGGCAAAGTAAAGCCTTACTGGCAATTAGACTATTCGCGAAGGGCTGTTCGTGGCCACTGTGGAGCCCGCCCGGCGGGCGCGTTGTGGATGCTACAAGCCAACCCAAGCGAGGACTGTTTGAGCGATGTGTAAACGAGCAAGTTCCGCAGCGCTTGTAGCATCTACAACGCCACCCGAGCGGGCGGAACCGTGGCCTAGCCTTTTGGTTCCTTTTGGGCAATGCCAAAAGGAACTGGCCGGTTCCTGCCAGAGGGAACGTGCATGGGTTTTAGGGCAAGAGAAAAGCAGATTAGCTAGGTTCTTTGGAAAGAAAACTAGGAGCTTGCGGGCGTATTCGCGTAGTGCTTCAGCGCTTCTTCGGCGGCTTGCTGCTGGCCAGCTTGCTTGCTGGGACCAGAGCCCTTGCCGCGCAGTTCGTTGCCAATGAAAACGCCGACGGTGAACACTTTTTCGTGGTCGGGCCCGTCTTCGCTCAGTACTTTGTACACGGGCGTCGTGTTTTCGCGGCTCTGTGATTCTTCCTGCAAATGAGATTTGGCGTCCATCCATGAGCCGCTTTCGAGGATGCCATTGAAAGTGACGAGCAAACTCTCGTGTATAAAATGCTTGGCGGCATCGTAACCCCTGTCAAGGTAGAGCGCGCCAATTACCGCCTCATAACTATTGGCAAGTATTTGCATGCGCGCGCGTTCGCTGCCGTGCCGCTCACCGCGGGACAACCTAAGTAGCAGCTCAAAACCGTAGCGGTTAGCAGCGTCGCTGATGCTCTCTGTGCGGACGAGGCTGCTGCGCCAGTTAGTCAAGATGCCCTCGGGCTCGGAATAGTTGGCATACAAAAATTCAGTAGTTACCAGCTCTAGCACCGCGTCGCCGAGGAATTCAAGCCGTTCGTTGTGCTCTTTGCCCGTCTTCTTGTGCTCGTTCAAATATGGACGGTGGGTAAACGCCGTAATGAGCAGCTCGATATTGCCGAACGTGACGCCTAATTTCTCCTGGGCAAAATCTTGGTACGGCTTAGAATAATCTTGCATCGCGCACCTTCTTCATTCCTACCAATATCAGTTTGCTGATATCCTCGTAGGCGATCTTGTCGATCGCTTCGGCAGCGGGCAGCCACTTGATGTCATTCAGCCAATCTTCCGGATGCAGCTGGTCGGTCTTGCCCAGGCCCTGCACCATGTAGATGTGCATGGTCATGAGTACCAGCGTATGGCCGCGGCGATAGCGGAAATTCACCTTTCCCAGCCAGTCGTACACTTTCATTTCCTGCAGGCCCGTCTCTTCGATGATTTCACGCCGGGCTGTGTCTCGCGGGTCTTCGTTCGGCTCGACATGCCCTTTCGGGATAGTCCAGCGGTTCTTGGCATCCTGCATCAGCAGGATTTCAAGGTCGTGCGTCTTCGGGTCGCGGCGGAACACGATGCCACCGGATGTTGTCTCACGGACAACCTCGTCAATAGCCGGGTGACGCCGGTTGATGAGATTATGAATACCTTTGAAATTCGGACGTTTCACGGTTTATGCTTCGCCGCTTTCTGCTTGCTTAGGTGATTTTTTCGGTTTGGGTTTTGATTTCGGCTCCGCCTTCGGCTTCGTCGGCTCATCGGGCGCGATATATTGCCGGTAATATGTGCCGAGAACGCCATTCACAAATTTCGATGAGTTGTCGCCGCCAAACGCCTTTGCCAGCTCGACCGCTTCGTTGATGACAACTTTGGGCGGGACATCCGACATGTCCTTCAGCTCGTACAACCCCATGCGCAGGACGACAAGGTCCATCCGGGCGATCTGGCCGAGTGGCCACTCCGGCGCGATCGGCTGCAATATCTCGTCAAGGCCGCTTTCGTTGGCGGCAACACCTCTGGCGAGCCGCTTGATGAACGCGACGTCGTCCACCATGGATTTGTAGCGGTGGATATTGCGTTCCAATATATCACCGATCTTGGCGCTGGTATCGCCAGCATCGCGGCGAAAATCCTGCTCGTACAACGTTTGCAGGGCGATGATGCGGCCAAGGTGTCGGTTGGATGCCATAATTGTTAATCTTGTTTAGCGGCCCGTACGTCCAGTATAGGCCGAGTTACGAACTGGTTATGCTGCTTTTTTGCTTGACTCTTTTGGCGTCGTGTAGACTTTCACCGGCGACTTGGCATTTACTTTGCGTGCCAGCTCTACCAGCAGGTGGCTGCGGCGCGTGCCGGTTTTGCGCGGGCTAGTGCGTTTCTTGGGCTTACCCATATCTAAAAATTACTCCTTGAACCTGGAATTAGGCTTTGATATTTCATCACAAATTATAGCGAAAAATCGCCTCGAACTCAACTAGCTCGACAAATGGGCGCAAGCTGCCGCTGCTTAATATCGGTAATACTCCGGTTTGTATGGCCCATTCGCTGGTATGCCTAGGTATTCGGCTTGGTCTTTTGACAGCTTGCTCAACTTCCCGCCAAGCGCTTCGACATGCAAACGTGCGATCTTTTCGTCCAGCTCTTTTGGCAAGCGATACACACCTACCTCGTATGTCTTCGTCCACAGTTCCAGCTGCGCCATGACTTGGTTGCTGAATGAGTTGCTCATGACGAATGAAGGGTGGCCGGTGGCACAACCGAGGTTCACCAAGCGGCCTTCAGCAAGCAAAATGATCCGATGACCATCCGGGAATGTATAGAGGTCGACTTGCGGCTTGACCTCTTCGTGCTTAATGCCCTCGACTGCGGTAAGCCCGGCGACTTGAATCTCGACATCGAAGTGGCCGATATTGCAGACAATCGCTGTGTCGCGCATTTTTTTCATGTGGTCGACCGTAATAATATCCTTGCACCCGGTTGTCGTCACAAAGATGTGCCCCTCCTTGACGGCTTCGTCCATGGTAACGACTTCAAAGCCCTCCATCATTGCCTGCAGCGCGCAAATCGGATCTATCTCTGTTACCAATACTCGGCAACCATAGCTTTGCAAGCTCTGCGCGCATCCTTTGCCTACGTCGCCATAGCCCGCCACGACAGCAACCTTGCCCGCCAGCATAACGTCGGTCGCGCGTTTGATACCGTCGACGAGCGACTCACGGCAGCCGTATTTGTTATCAAATTTGCTCTTGGTGACCGAATCGTTCACGTTGATCGCCGGGATACGCAATGTGCCCTTCTCTACCATCTGGTACAGGTGATGCACGCCAGTCGTCGTCTCTTCGCTAACGCCGCGGATTTCGCCAAGCATCTCAGGGTGTTTGGTATGTACCCAATGGGTAAGATCCCCGCCGTCATCGAGCAGCAGGTTCGGTCCCTTGCCGCCAGCAAACTTGAGTGTTTGCTCCGTGCATTCCCAATATTCTTTCTCGGTCTCGCCCTTCCATGCGAAGACTGGGATTCCAGCTTTTGCGATAGCAGCTGCGGCGTGGTCTTGCGTGCTAAAGATATTGCATGAAGCCCAACGAACTTCAGCGCCAAGCTCTACGAGCGTCTCGATCAGCACTGCGGTTTGGATGGTCATATGCAGCGAGCCGGAAATGCGGGCGCCTTTGAGCGGCTTTTTGCCCTTGTGTTCGTTGCGAATGGCCATCAGGCCTGGCATTTCTTTTTCTGCCAGCGTAATTTCCCGTCGGCCCCATTCAGCAAGCTTGATATCTTTAATCTTGTAATCGGTCATGGCTACTCCTTTACTATTTGCTCTGGTAAATCTTCCTCAAACGCACTTTGGTAACGGCGCATAACTTGCTCTGGAGTAAACTTGTGGGCTTGTGTCCCCATGGACTCTATGGCGAACGTGGCACAAACAGCACCGAGCTGGGCGCAATCCTTTAACGGCCAATCACGTGCATAGCCATAGAGAAGCCCCGAGCGAAACGCGTCGCCAGCACCGGTAGGGTCGGCAACGCGCTTGGGTTTTGCTATACCGATATGTATCGGTTTCAAGACTTTTGTGCCCTCAATTATTGACCCGTTTTTCCCGAGCGTTGTGATAACAATTGGCACGGTGTTTTTAATCGCTTCTATCGATAAGCCGGCTTTTTTGCTTAATACTGTCATCTCATAATCGTTCAGGATCAATAACTCTGCCGCTTCTACGCCCTCACGCATGTCACTTCCGTCAAGGTTACTGACTTGCTGGCCAATGTCATAGCACAGACGAAGGGACCATTTAGCGCATTCTTTTACCTGCCGCCTCATTGCTTTAGGGTCATGAGGCGCGACAACAACAATGGGACTTTCGTCTTTCCATGGCGCAAATGTCAAAGCATCACTGTCAAACATTGCACCTGGGTAAAACCCACCGACTTGGTTCTGGTCGGCATCTGTGATGACATTAAACGCAGCTGTTGGTAGTTTGCTCTCGTAAACATGCGTAATATTTACTCCCATATGAGCAAGTTTCTCCATATACGCGGTGGCATCTGAACCAACGGACCCAACCAAAAATGGCTCGTCCCCGAGCAAGGCCAATGAATAGGCAATATTGGCGCCGACCCCACCGTGGGTGTCTTTTAACTCGTCAAGAAATATTGAGATAGAAAGCGCGTCAAGTTTGCCGGGATGCAGGTGATCGGCGTACCTACCGGCGAAATGCATGATGCGGTCAATGGCTATTGAGCCAGAAATAACTACCGGTGTCCCTGCCATCATACGATAATAACAGGACCCTCGGCCAGTTGTCTACACGACGAAATTAACGAGTTTGTTGGGGATATAGATGGTTTTCTTGGGCTCGTTGCCAGCCAAGTATGATTGTACTTTTTCGCTAGCTTTGGCGGCTTCAACCACTTCTTGCTCAGGAGTGCCGCTCGCAATGCTGATACTGCCGCGCAACTTGCCGTTCACCTGGATGACTACCGTCATAGTATCCGCGGCCAAGTATTTTTCGTCATACTTCGGCCAGCTGTCATGGTGCACGGACGAACTATGCC
Organism: uncultured Candidatus Saccharibacteria bacterium; assembly: GCA_964527385.1. Classification (GTDB taxonomy): domain Bacteria; phylum Patescibacteriota; class Saccharimonadia; order Saccharimonadales; family UBA4665; genus JANWHZ01. Next base: position 5,909 of record CAZGPZ010000062.1, read on the forward strand.
CTAGCTGCAGCC
>CAZGPZ010000063.1:0-2412 GCA_964527385.1 uncultured Candidatus Saccharibacteria bacterium
TTTAGCCCTAGCACTCCATACCATGGAGGGCTAAGATAGAGTGCAGAATATGGCTACCAAACGTGACTATTACGAAGTATTAGGTGTCGGCAAAAGCGCCAGTGCGGACGAACTTAAAAAAGCGTACCGGCGCTTGGCCGTGCAGTACCATCCTGACAAACAGGGCGGCAACGAAGAGAAATTCAAAGAAATTAACGAAGCGTACGAAGTCCTAAAAGACGCCGAGAAGCGCAAGCGCTACGACCAGTTCGGTCACGCCGGCGTTGGTGGTGCGAATGGCGGCGGAGCCGGCGGTTTCAACGGCTTTGGTGGGTATGGCCAGCAGGGCCAATCGATGCATTTCGATTTCGGCGACCTGGGCTTGGGCGACATCTTTGGTAGCTTTTTTGGCGGTGGCGGCGGCCAGCAACAGCGCCGGCAGGCACGTGGCCGCGATGTCGAGGCGAGCGTGGAAATCAGCTTCGAGCAAGCAGTGTTCGGCACCGAAGCCGATTTGGCCTTGACACTTGAAGACACCTGCGAGCATTGCAAAGGCACGACTGTGGAACCAGGCTATGAACTAAAAACATGCGATGTGTGCAAAGGTTCCGGGCAGGTAGTGAGCGTGACACGCACCATCTTCGGCAATATCCAGCAGGCCAGCATATGCCCAAAGTGCCACGGCACCGGCAAGATACCAGAGAAAGTTTGTACCGTTTGTCGTGGCAAGGGCACGCAAAGTAAGCGCCAGACGATCAAACTGAAAATTCCGGCCGGCATCGACGACGGCGCGACGATTCGCCTGCGCGAACACGGCGAAGCGATTGCCAACGGCCCGAAGGGCGACTTGTACGTCAATATCCGTGTCAAGCCACACAAGCAATTCACGCGCGAAGGCGACTTAATCCTGAGCAAAGAACATGTCGGCATGGCCGAAGCGGCACTGGGCACGACCATCGAGGTAAATACGGTTGACGGCAAAGTAACCATGAAAATCCCTGCCGGCACACAATCCGGTTCTGACTTCAAATTATCGGGTCATGGCGTCCCGCACTTACGTGGCGAATCACGCGGCGCGCACATTGTCACCATCCTTGTCGATACGCCCACGAAACTTTCCAAACGCCAACAAGAACTATTAGAAGAATTCCAAACGCCCCAGAAAAAGCACGGCCTTTTCTAGTGGGTGTTACGGATAGCGGCGAGACCGGCCGTTTCCTGCTGCTAGCTATGCAGGAACTAGATGTTGCGGTTTGAGGCACGCCAACCCGTAAAGGCATTTAACAGGGCAACAAGGATGACCGCGCCCAGCAGCGACCAGAAGAACCCCGTCCAACTGAACGCCAAGTAGGCTTGGTCGCTGCCGACAAATATACCGGAGACAATACTGCCTATGAGCGAGCCGACGATACCAATAACAATGCTTCCAACTAATCCTTCGTGCCGTCCCATGATCGCCGCCGCCAACCAGCCGACAATTGCGCCCATCACCAGAAAAATGATAATTCCCATAGTGCTACCCCTTTCGTGTATTACCAATAGCGTAATACTACCTGTTCCCGCCCAAGCGTGCCGTTAATTATATTACGCTGGCCCTGCTTGCAAAATAATACTTATGCATCGATAATTTCCTGTATGAGGAGCAAATACTCCAGGGAATCCGGCCTTATCCCACTGCTTATCATGATATTGCTCGCCATACTCGCCGTGATGGTCCTGACGTATATGCGCGTCAAATCGGTCCAGTAGCCGGCAAACGCCGTTGTGATTTTATGGTCCCTATGTGATAATACGCAAAATGCGCGTGCTTATACTTGGAAATGGCTCGGACGACCCAGCGGTGACTGAAGCCGCCTACTACGCCGGCGTAACTTCGTTCTTTGCTGGTGCCGCGAAAGACGTCGCGGAAGTGACGTATACGGTAATGCACGAACTTCTGTTCGCTGTGCACGGTGGACGAACGGCCATTCTCGATACGCGCAACCAGCGCGACCTAAAAGAATATGACGTGGTATTCATCCGCGGCCGGTTCCGGGAACGCCTTGATGTCGTGTTTGCCGTTAGCCATTATATGCATGGTCACAACCGTGTTGTGATAAACGATTATGGTAATATTCGGACTTCATCAAAATTAAGCCAGGCGTTCCTGTTCGCGGAGTTGGGCATGCCCGTGCCGCACACGCTCTGCGGCTACCCGAGCGTGCTCCGCGCGCATGTTGCACAACTAGGCTTCCCTTTTGTTTACAAAGACGTATATGGGGCGCATGGGAACAATAATTACCTAGCCAAAAGCCTGGAAGATTTTGATATTCTGGCACGCAAGCACCCGGGCCTTTTTGTCGCCCAGGCGTATATCCCAAATGACGGCGACTACCGCGTGCTGTATGTTGGCGGCAAGCATATGGCCATAAAGCGGACCGCTGTGCCAGGCAG
>CAZGPZ010000063.1:2422-5917 GCA_964527385.1 uncultured Candidatus Saccharibacteria bacterium
TCACAAGGGGGCCATGCGGAACTTATGCCCTCAAATGCACTGCCAAGCAGTGTAATAAGACAGGGGAGAAAATACATGCATTACATGGGCATGCAGGTCGCTGGCGTTGACGTTATGCGCGACTCGCGTACTGGCAAATATGTGTTCCTGGAAGTTAATTCCCAGCCGCAACTGGCGACGGGGGCTTTCGTTGACGTTAAATCTCGGTTACTCAGCGAATTTATTGCCAGCCTTCAGCCGAAAGCGGCTTGAACGGCAGCTGCGACATCAAGAACAAAACATTCCGGTGTTCTGACGCATCAAGGGACAGGTTCTCGTTCCGCGGATTGTTATTATGGGTGTCCACCAGGTAGGTTCCTCGTTTTGACACCGATTTGCTTGCCTCGGCCTGGATACGCCCTGCCAGAGTACTAGGGAATCCTACTATCGCGGAACAAACCAGGAATTCAAATTTGTTATCCAGGTTGATATCGTCAAACTTGCTATGCATGATTTCTTCAAGCTGTTGTAGCATTCGCTGGTATACGCCGAGATATTCCGGCGGGAGCCGCCTGAAATAAAACAACGAATCCCCTATGATGCAATGGGTATACAAATAGACCAACAACTGGACGTGCAGTTTGTTGTTCATGTCGTACATTTGTTCCCCTATGCTAAGCAGCAGTGCGGGATCGGGATGCTGTTCTGGCCTGCTCGCAGCCCATTGGTACAAATACAAAAAGTTCACGGCGTGGGTCGAAAGCATGGCAACGGCTTCATAGTCAGACATAATTTTGCTGCTTAGCGCCGCTAGGTCTTCCGGGCCGAAAATAGTGGCGAAGTCATGCCTGGTATCGATCCCATATACGGTATAGAGAAAAAGCATGCGGAACATGGTATCGTTGTATGTTTTCAATTTCGGGTAGCGCGAGAGGAAAGGCGCGCGCAAGGAAGCGACGTTTTTTGAGCCGAAACTTCCTGGCTCGCTATCATGGCGGGCAAGCAGGCCCAAGGCGCCGAGAGGCTGTTCGTTATTGGTAAACCAAGAGCGCATTTGGCGCAGAAGCCTCTCGCTTCCCGGGTATTGGTTCCAAAGGTAGAGGCGGGATGCGAAATGGAACACCTTTTCATCCGCCAACTCACCTAAGTGCGAGGCAAAATAACTATAAACGTTATTGCTTAAATCATCCATTTGTGATATTATATAACTTAATTAACCATAGCGGCAATAAACAATTATCATGGCAATGAAGAAACCACTTACCATTATAGGGCGCGCAGAAAAAATCAGGTTCCCGGACCTGGGCGGCATGCTGGTGCCGGCCAAAGTCGATACGGGCGCGGACATTAGCACCCTTTGGGCGACTGGTGTCCATGAAGTGGCGGAGGGGCTAGAGTTTACCCCGTTCGGGTCGGGCAGCGACCACTACAGTGCCGCTCCAGTCGTGCTACCCAAAGGCAAATACCGTTTGACGCGCATCGCGAATTCGTTCGGGGTCAAAGAAATGCGATATGTGGTAAAGTTGCGTGTAGAGGTCAAAGGACGAATTATCCGCGCCTCTTTTTCCCTCTCGAACCGCAGTACCAAGACATATCCGGTTCTACTTGGCAGGCGGCTCCTGCATGGAAAATTCCTTGTTGACGTCGCTGCGGGCAGCCCGCTTCTGGACAAGGAAAACGAAGGGAAAGAAAAACTCAGGCTGTCGCTTGGGGCAAAGCACGAGCCACGAAAGGATACAAGCATATGAAGATAGTTATCTTGTCCAAGGGCGCGCTAAATTACACGACACGGCGTTTGCGCGAAGAAGCAAAAGCTCGTGGGCACGACGTGCGCGTAGTAAATTATGCAAAATGTTACATGGCCATAGAAAAGGGCAATCCTATAGTCTATTACCGTGGCGAAAAACTTGAGAACATAGACGCGATTGTGCCGCGGATCGCGCAAAGCTATACCAAATACGGCACGGCGGTAGTGCGGCAATTCGAGATGCAAGGCGTGTTTACGACCGCGAGCTCGATTGCTATCAACCGATCGCGCGACAAGCTGCGCGCGTACCAGCTACTTGCCAAATATGGCGTAGGCGTGCCAAAAACGGTATTTGCCCGCGAGACTGCTGACTTCGAAGAGGTGGTAGAGTTGGCCGGCGGCGCGCCGGTTATCATCAAAGTAGCGCGCGGCACGCACGGCAATGGTGTCGTGTTGGCGGAAACGCGCAAAGCTGCCAAAGCCGTGATGCAGGCATTTTACGTCGAGGGCGTGAGCTTTGTCGTGCAAGAATACGTCGAAGAATCGGCCGGCAGCGACATCCGTGCGTTGGTGGTCGGCGGGCGCGTTGTTGCCAGTATCAAGCGCCAAAGTTTGACAGGCGACTTCCGCTCCAACACGCACCAGGGCGGTGTTGGCAAACGGGTGAAGCTGACAGAACTCGAAGAAAAAACCGCCGCCAAAGCCGCCAAGGCGATGGGGCTGCCGATCTGCGGCGTCGACATGATGCGTTCCGCCAAGGGCCCGTTGGTGTTGGAAGTCAATTCGTCAGCCAGCTTGAAGACGCCCGAAACGCTGACGAAGCGCAACGTCGCCGTGCTCATTATTGAATACATAGAGCGCAACGCCAAAGCCCGCCACAAAAAAGACAAAGTCGGCGCCTAAAGAGCTTTTAGCGGGTCGCTAATAGCCTTTCGCAAAACTGCTATAGCTTGCCCTAGGCTACTGGCTAACTGCTATTGGCTATCACTCCCAGATGCTATACTTTGGCGTATGGGACAGAACGAACTCATCTTGGTTGGCATGTTTGTATTGCCAATAGTTGTGCTGTTTTTCCTGCGTGCCAACGCGACGTTTGTTTTCCTGAGCTTGGCGGCCGGCTATGTCCTGACACAATTCCTGGGCAGCGACATTTATTCGTTCGCGGATTTATTCTTTGGGCACGCTAAGGTTAGCTCAAATATGCTGGAATTAGGACTGCTGCTCGCGCCGCCGATCCTGACCACGATATTCATGGTCCGCACGGTAAAGGGCTCAAGGGCGATGCTGAACGTGCTTCCGGCTGCAGCAGTAGGATGCTTGGTGGCATTGGCGTCGGTCCCGCTCTTGTCTCCCGGATTATCGCACGCAGTCATGAACGTTGTGCTCTGGGGACAGATTACAAAATTGCAGAGCTTTATCGTTGGCGCCAGCGTCCTGGTGGTTTTGTTTTTCCTATGGATGCAGCGCCCGAAGCACGGCAAGGAAAAGAAGAGCTCCAAGCGCGACTAATTGCCGGGGAGATTGACTTTCTGTCCCAAAAAACAGATAATAGCCCTGTTATTTCACATTTTGCAGCTTACCTAAATTCACAAACCAAGGAGCGAAGCCGACTGTTTGTTAATTTGAGAGGAAGCACGGCGGCAAGCTAGGCGGCCGATGAGCATGAAACTTGTTTTCTGCTCGTCGGCCGGCTAGATTTACTAGCCGATGTCGACGAGGGCCCATAGCTCAGCCGGTTAGAGCACCTGCCTTTTAAGCAGGGTGTCGTG
>CAZGPZ010000064.1:0-5889 GCA_964527385.1 uncultured Candidatus Saccharibacteria bacterium
TGCTATACTTTTGACAATGCCTAAGAATTCTTCAAGGCCGGTCGCAGAAACCCCCAACACCGGGCATCGCCTCGCAAAAGCTATTCCGTATTTGTTGGTAATCGGCGGCATCATCGGCATTATTTGCTCGGTTATTTTGATCAGCGACCAAATACACATCTGGGAAAACCCGAACTATGTCCCGGCGTGCGACCTCAATCCGATCGTCAACTGCGGTACTGTTATTAACTCCAAAGAGGGTGAACTGTTCGGCATCCCCGCGCCGTTCCTGGGACTCATGGTCTTTCCGAGCCTCGTGACCGTTGGTGCCGCGATGTTCGCCGGAGCAACATTCAAGCGCTGGTTCTGGCAGCTTGTCGAACTCGGCATGCTCGGCAGCGTGGCATTCGCGCTGTGGTTGTTTTGGCTCAGCATGTACCGCGTGCATGCGCTCTGTCCATTCTGCCTGACCGTCGACGTTGTGGTGTATACGCTCGCGTGGTATGTGACCCTGTACGTTATCCGCGAGGGGCACGTCGCCGTCCCGAAACGCCTGATCAGCCTGGTTGATTTTGCCCGCATCCACCATTTGGAAATCCTCGTCGTCTGGTTACTGCTGATCGCGGCCTGGATACTCAAGCATTTCTGGTATTTTTACGGGCAATACATTTAACCACGAAGAGCAAAACCAACATGCCAGAACACCAGCCGCCCGAAGTAACCAATACGGCGTTGCCGCCACATAATGGGTTCGTCGAAAGAACGATTGCTTCTACCCAAGCTTTGGAGCAGCGCATCGAGAACGACGTCACCATCAAGAAAACCCGGGAATACTGGCACGCGCTTGGGCCGGGATTGACGACCGGCGCTTCTGACGACGACCCATCGGGCATCGGCACCTACTCGCAAGCCGGCGCGCAATTCGGCTTCCAGTTGCTGTGGATGTCGGCATTCACGTTGCCGCTGATGGCAATGGTGCAAGAAATGTGTGCGCGCATTGGCCTGGTGACCGGCCGCGGGCTGGCGGGTAATATTCGTGTTCATTTTTCTAAGAAAGTCATGTACGTCGCGGCGCTGATGCTGCTGGCGGCGAACACATTCAATATTGGCGCCGACCTCGGCGCAATGGCGCAAGCGGTACAGTTACTGGTACCCCAGGCACGATATATTTTCATCGTGATCGGCTTCGGGGTTTTCAGCTGTCTGCTACAGGTTTTTACGCCGTATGCCCGGTACGCGAAATATTTAAAATGGCTCGCACTCGTGCTATTCGCATATATTTCATCCGCTATTTTGGCGCATCTCAATTGGGCAGACGTGCTCCACCACGCGGTCACGCCAAGCATCACGCTCAGCAAGCAGCAATTGCTTATCATTTGCGCAATACTTGGCACGACTATTTCGCCGTACCTGTTCTTTTGGCAGACATCCCAGGAGGTTGAGGAAGCCGTGCAACAGGGCAGGACATCGATCGCCTCGCGCAAAGGCACCACGCGCGCGGAAGTCAAAGCCATGCGGATTGATGTTTGGTCGGGTATGGTGCTTTCCAATTTGGTCATGTTCTTCATCGTCGCGGCATGCGGCGCGATTTTGTTCGCCAACGGCATCACCAATATTACGACTGCGTCGCAAGCCGCCGAGGCGCTGCGTCCATTCGCCGGCAACGCGACATACTTCTTGTTCGCGGCAGGAATCATCGGCACAGGCCTGCTAGCTATCCCGGTGCTTGCAGGGTCCAGTTCGTACGCGCTGAGCGAGGCATTTAATTGGCGCGAAGGTTTGTACCGTAAATTCCGGCACGCGCGTGCCTTTTACGTGGTTATTATTTTATCAACGCTCGTCGGCGCCAGTTTGAACTTCATTGGCATCGACCCCATCAAAGCATTGATCTACGCCGCCATCGGCAACGGCATAGCCGCGCCGCTTATCCTCGCGCTCATAGTCTTGATCAGCAGCAACCGCCGCGTCATGGGCGAATGGACCAACCGCCCCGCTGTGACCGTGCTCGGCTGGGTCACGACCGCCGTCATGACGATAGCGGGCATTGCCGCCATCGTGTCTATCTTTTGAAACAAGGAATAGCTATTGCTGATCAGTCACGGCCACGTTGTTAGATTCGGCTTCACGGGCGGAAAGCTCCAAAGCTGCAAGCATGGAAGTATGGCTATTATTGCCACCTCCGAGTAGAGAGAGTTGCGCCGCAACCACCTGACGCACCATGTCCAGATTTCGAAGATTACTTACAGTAGCCCCGTATCTCAGCCCTGCGAGTTCGGTCGCATGGAAATCGTCACCGCCCTTCGCATCAGCAATCTGCCCCTGGTAGTCATTGCGTAGGCCTGTCAACATGTCGGTCATATAGTCTAGGTATCCAAGTGCGCGGTTTAATCCGGCTCCGGCCAGTTCTATTTGCTCGTCAATACTCGGCACGTTTTCCAAATCCGTCATCTATAGCTCCATCTCTTTCTTAATAATACTTTTGACCATACAACGAAAAACTACTTTAGGCAAGTAAGCAATCATAACTATTCGTTCCTTAGCGCGCTGATCGGGTCTTTGCGTGCAGCCTTCAGGGCCGGAATGGTGCCGAAGAGAACGCCGATGCCGACTGAGACACCACAGCTATTCTATTTCTATTCTGCCAACTTGCCAATTTTATAGGTATATTGTAGGTTTAAGGAATATAAGCTGGAGTTATTATGCCGCAAGGACCTATCAAATCGAGTGTCGAAACATATCCTATTTCAATTAACTATGAGGAGGCAGTCGCTATCGGCGGTGATTCGGAAGTAGCACTTCAAGAATCGCTCGGAGTGATTGCAGACCAACAAGCCCAAGCCTGCACTGGGGTAGAGGATTGCCAGCTACAATTACACGCAACTAGAACTGTCGGAGGATATGCCATCAGCAGTTCATGCCGAGTATGTTATGAACCGACACGTCCCCGTACCGCAGTCGCTGCAGTTGAGTCCACGATCGCCAACAACATGAAACGGTTCCCTGATGTACTACCTCCGTCAGGCAGTCCCACCATCGGCTTCGAGCAATTTGTCGTGACAAAACAACCCGAAAACGACGACCAGCAGGAAATACATCTCCTACCATGGGAGGCACTGTATGCACTCAACCCGGGTCCTCCAGCTACTATCACCAAGACGATGCATGGGCTGTTGCGCGCTAGCAAAAGCGGTATTACGGGTTCCGTGGATCGCGATGCCATATTGGTCGACACTGACTTACAGAGATCGTTGGGCTCCAGGGGTTATGCGTTCATAGTTGCTGAGAAAGCCGGACCGCTATTAGAGCAAGCCGATGAGATACAGAACAACATTCGCAACTTTGGCGAATCAGGCGTTGCTTTAACAAAGTCCCTTCTCGCAAAATTGATAGAACTCGGCTACTATACCCCAGAATCGGAACAGTAAACGGGATCGTGCGGAAGCAGCTACGGTTGAATCGTTGAATCATTAACGCCGGGGACTCACCCGGCTCTTGCCGCAACCGACAATAACGCTACTCGTTTCTTAGCGCGCTGATCGGGTCTTTGCGCGCAGCCTTCAGGGCAGGGATGGTGCCAAAGAGGATGCCAACACCGACCGAAACACCACACGCGATGGCAACAATTTGCCAGGTGATCGTCGGCGTCAGAGTGGTCAGCAAACGTAGAATAATCTCTATTGCAAATGACAAAATGACGCCGGCAAGCCCGCCAGCTATGCTCAATACGGCCGCTTCGACAACGAATTGCCGCAAAATTTGCCGGTTAGTCGCGCCAATCGCTTTCCGAATACCGACTTCATGCATGCGCTCGGTGACCGATACCAGCATGACATTCATGATGCCGACGCCGCCGACGAGCAAGGAAATCGCTGCCACCCCGGCTATGAGCGCCGTGAGCAAATCCAATATGTTATCGGCTACCGTGATCGTTTGGCTTTGCGACAACACCGTAAAATCGTGCTGGCCGCCGTGCGCCGCAAGCAACGTGCCGTTCAGCCGGTCGGCTACGTGGCTAGCTTGGCTAGCCTGCGTGGGACGGGCGAGGATCTCATACAGCGGCGTCGTGTTGTTGGTCATTTGCCGCGCAGTCTCGTACGAGATAAAAATAGCGTTGTTAAAGTCAACGTCAACTGACAACGGCGTCGTTTGGAAATCGTTGAAAATGCCGATAACGATGAACTGCTTGCCCAGAATGGTTAACGTCTGCCCGAGCGGCACGTTTTCGTTGAACATTTCTTGTGCAACCTGTGAGCCAATGACCACTTTGTCCGCGCTCGTCGCAGTATTGTCCAGGAATGTGCCGTACGCCAAGCCCTGGCGGAGCATGCTTGGCAGGCCAGGTTCCGTGCCGATAGCCAGCGCATTGAAACTATGGTGGTTCTGCCCCGAAATAACACTGCCACCTACGATGCTGAGCGGCACCGCTGCTGCCACGCCAGGAGTTTTCTGGGCGGCATTGACATCGCTCGGTTGGAGCGTGCCGTTCGCGCCAGGCTGGAACAACCCGCCAAGGCCGCGGCTCCCGGCCGAAGCCGTCCCGAGCAACTCTCCCGGCCGGATGGTGATGAGATCCTTGCCTAGGCGCTGGGTCTGCGTGTCCACTTGTCCTTTGATACCTTCGCCAATCGCGGTCACGGTCACGACCGAAACAACCCCAATAATGATGCCGAGCATTGTGAACAACGACCTGGCACGGTTGCGCCTAATAGTCCGAATAGCCGTCGTTATTTCGCCTTTCATCAACCGTGCCATTACTGCTTCCTCTGGCGTTTGGACTGTTTGGATGCTTTCCGTGATTTGCGCTTTGGCGTGCGCTTGGGAGCAGGGCTGGCTTGCGGCAGCACCTCCATGAGCGCCGAAACACCCGCGACATCATCTTCCGCGCTGCGTTTCGGGATGGCATACATGCTCCTCAAGGCAATATCTGCTACTTCGCCGATAGCAGTCTTTTCGTCGGCGATGATCGCGCCATCCCGCATATAGACTACGCGGTTGGCATATCGGGTCAACTCCGGGTTATGCGTGACAAAAATAACCGTGTTGCCCATACGGTGCACCTCACCCAAAAGCTCCATGACCAACCGCGAACCCGTACTGTCCAAGTTGCCGGTCGGCTCGTCGGCGATGATCAGTTTCGGGTCGTTCACAAGCGCGCGGGCAATCGCGGCACTTTGGACTTGACCGCCGCTCAATTGCGACGGCAGAAAATACTCGCGGCTTTTCATGCCGACCCGCTCCAGGATATTGCTGGCGGTTTCCAGCCGCTTGGTCAGCGGCACTCCTTTGTATACCAGCGGCAGGGCGACATTTTCCAGCACCGTGATGCGGGGTATGAGGTTGTATGATTGAAAAATGAACCCAATCGTGTCCCGGCGGATTTTCGCGGCGCGGTTCGCCGTCATGCGCGCCACTTTGCGCCCATTCAGGAAATACTCGCCGTGCGTCGGGCGGTCCAAAAGCCCGATCACGTTCATGAGCGTGCTCTTGCCGCAACCGCTTGGTCCCATGACCGCGATGAACTCGCCGCTTTCGATCTCCAGGTTAACCTCGTCAAGCGCCAACGTCGTGGCGTCGCCGAAGCCATACAGCTTGCTGACATCTCGCAATTCGATAACAGGCATTACTTCACAGTTTATCCCTGTTTCAAGCAGTCGATCAAGTAATTTTACGAAACTTTTCACGCGCTTTTCACAACATGCGTTGCTTGCGTCTCCCCGCGCCCAAAAACTCCTGTATAATGGACCTGAAATTGCCCTAACATGCAGTTTTGTAGCTACCAAAATCGCAAACCAGGAGCTTGACGACCGCTTGCGATTTTTGGGACGAGGAGCAGGAGCGGGCTTGCTCGGAGGTGAGGCCGCATAGTGGCCTAGTGCGCCGCCTTGGACAGGCGGTATGGGGCGCACGCTC
>CAZGPZ010000065.1:0-5862 GCA_964527385.1 uncultured Candidatus Saccharibacteria bacterium
TTATTCCGCTGTCCAGCGGATTTCTCGTACGCAGCTCGCCTATTGCGATAGGCTTCGTGAATTGCTCACGCGCTTTTGCCAAATTGTGAATATTATTATAGCAAGTATAATCGTTATGTCAAATCATTTGGCAGGCCGGGTCGCCTGCGCGCCATACCAGATCACCATATACACACTGCCAAGCAGGACAAAAAACGGAAGCACCACGGAAAGCGCAGCCGGGTACTGGGCTGGATGCAATAATCGCTCGGAGACATCAAACAGCAGTCCAAAAGGGTTAAGCAATACATCCCAGGAATTCCAGCGCAAGTCGCGCCCGATATAGATCGCCAAGCTGGAGACGCCTAAAAGCGCCCCGACTATAGTCGCGCCGGCGCGCTTGCCCACGTGCTTCAGAAGTTCCCGGTGGACTAGGTAAAGGCTGCTGAATCCCAGGCAAAGGCTGGTAAGGACAAAACTCGTGCAGGTTACGGCGCCGATCAGGATTTGGTCCGGTCCCAGTTCAACAAGGTGGATGAAATCGCTTACCATGTAGAAACTATTGGGCAAAAATGCCAGCCACGCCACAGTGACACCAAGCGCCGGCCAGCTTGACCATGGTTTGCTACGCAAGATCCGTGACAACCAAACGGCTAATACAAACGGCAGCCACGCCAAAAAAAGGTTCCACGCCAGGTACCCAAACACAAGCTCGCCGGTTTGGACCGATTCTATGACAAGCAAAGCAACGCTTGCGGCAGTCAATATGCCGAGCGCGCCGACGTACTGTATCCCTGGTGCCTTGCTCACACGCATCCATCCCCTATTATACCAACGACCGTTCTCGCCGGGCGCTACTTGGCCAGTTCTTGCTTCAATTTCTCGACCAGGTCGACCGGCGATGGGTTCAATCCGTTCAAGAGTGCCGTATAGAGCGTCACGAAGTCGCCGAGCACCACCGACCACAACAATTGGTCCAGCACCGTTTCACCGGTTGGCGTAATAACAATCGGGCTTGGGCGCATGCCGGATAGCAGCCGCTCAGACAGGACAAAACGCTTCTGGACGCGCTCATTCTCCAAAGGACTGCGGATATCGATGATAGCGTACGGCTTGTCGACTGGTTGTTTGGTCCAGCCGATGAATTCGTTGTGGTTGAACTCCGAATATTGGTTCCACCAGGCAACATGCTTGGCATTTTCGTTGAAACTGATTTTCCACTTGTACGCCGCTGGCCACATTTTCGGACCGCCGTACACGACGACTGACTTGCCGATGACGTCCAACGCTATCCGTTTGGCTGGGTTCTTGGCGGTTGGTACTGTTGGCAGCCACGATTGCAAGGACTCGTTCAAAAACACAGCAGTTTTTTCCAGTTGCGGGCGGAAGCCCTCACGCAGCACGCCGGCTGTCTCCAGGATTTGCAACAGCGCCCGGAAATTCGCGAACACCGCAAACCGCGGCTGGCCGACATCAGGCATGCGCGCGAGCATGTATGCTTTCTCTTGGGCAATATCTTGCAGCTTGCCGCCGCCAGCTATCACGGCGATACGCGCTCCCTTGGATTCCGCTTGCGCGAGCGCGCTGAGCGTTTCTTCGGTGTTGCCTGAATAACTTGAGGCAATAAAGAGCGTGCTCGGCCCGACATACGCTGGAATGTCGTAATCGCGGACAACTTCAAATGGCACGCTGACCGGTGGCCAGGTATGGAGTAGCAGAGCCGCCAACGCCGAACCGCCCATCCCGCCATAGACGATATTCTGTATATCCCCAAGCGACGCATTGCCCTGCAGCTCGAATTCCGCCGTCAGTTGCGCGGCTTCCTTTTCTGCCACCCCGAGCGCGTCCTGTGCGTCGCGTTCATGGATCATTTTGAGGTCATCCAACATAGTAGCGCTCCCAAACCTTATGCGTTATGCTGTATAGTATACACTTGAAGTAACTTCTATGGGGGACAGCGATGTTTGGGCAGCAAGATGGGCAAGATGACGGCGTGCAGCCGCAACACCAGGACCTGATGCCGGCAGGACCGATGAACGACGCCAGCATGCAGGGCAACAATCCGATGATGAATAATAGCGGTATGGGCATGCCGCAGCAGCCCGCGCCAATGGCTGCAAGCAACGACGCCGTCAGTGATAATCCAGTAGCCCCACCTGACGAAAGCCCTACAGGACAGAATGGCAGCATGTCCAGCCGCGCAGCCGACGCTGCCGCGCCGGAAGACCTTATCTCGATCAAACAAGATGCCCTGCAAAGCTTGAAGCCGCTCGTCGGTCATCTGGACCAGACACCGGAAGAAGCGTTCCGCATGACCATGATGATGATCCAAGCGACTGACGACCAAAGCCTCATCCCCAAGGCCTACGAATCGGCCAAGTCCATTCCCGACGAAAAAGCCCGTGCCCAGGCATTTCTCGACGTCGTGAACGAAATCAACTATTTCACGTCGCAAAACAACCAGAATTCCTAGTTGCTAGCGCGGCTTGGTAGCTGCGCGGCGTTGCCGTAAGTAGTTAGCTAAAACCCCTGCTGCTATTGCTGCTAACGCGGCAGCAAACGCGGAGTCGCCCGGACCAGTATTCAAAAGGGTCGAAGACCCTGGCTTTGCTGTACCCGTCGAAGATGGATGCCCACCAGTGCTATCTGTTGGTGACGCTGTAGTGCTCGATGGTTGGTTTTGGTTTCCTTGGCTAGTACCTGTCTGGTTATTTGTGCTAGGCGTTTGGGATTGTTGGCTGGTTTGCGTATTGGTGCTATTGTGCGCAGCCCGGCGGTCGCGCAACCACAGTGACCCGCCGATAATACCCGCCGCGAGCACGATCGCAACTATCACCGGAGCCGCCCGTCCGAGCCATTTCCAAAACGGGTGCCCATTGAAGTACGGCTTTAGTTCGGGTGGAATGTCTTGCTTTGTAGGCTCAGTATTTGCCTTCCTGCCAAATATCCTCATAAATACAGTGTACCGCTCCCATCGGTATGTGCAAGCTGTTTCTCGGCACGGGGCGAAGCGACACTATACAACCAAACACGATCATGTATGATAAGAACATAATTGGAGGATTTCGGCATGAGCGCACCAAACCAAACGAGAGAACGAGGCTACGACCCGACCGACGGTATGTTCGACTTTTTCCGTGCCTATACCAATGGCACCCTTGTTCCATCAAACACCGAAAACCATCACCAAATGTCTACGCCGCCTGATTCCGGCCATAATTTTGAGGCAGCCGATGCCGGCTGGACACCTGCGACGGGAGATTATGAAGGAAAACACGTCGATGTTCGCTACCTTGAGGGGCACGGAAGTACCGGCTTTATACGCCTCGAAGTCTTCGCATCCGCCAACCCGGGCATACGTGCTAAACCAGAGACGAGCTTTTTGCTTAGGCGGGCTGGCATCGCTTGGGCGAATGGACAAGAGGTGTTCCCAAACGGCAGCACGCTTGCTAACTTCGGTCCCGATTGGCGCGAAGAGGATGCGGGCGATAGCAGACATAGGCTGGCTGCTACCTATGACGCCGCACGCACGCGTCTTCGGCAGCTTGCGACAGCGATGTTCCAAGACGTCGTTTTTGAACCAATCCCGGCTGTCTCTCAGCAAGAACTTCAAAATAACTCGAGCGAATAATAACCACTGGGCCATTAGCCAGAGAGAAAACGGCTAGCGACAATTCGTGTACAGCACACAACCTCGCAGCCGGTATTGTATGGGTTGTGCATTAGCTCTGCGCGTAATCTTTCGATGCGCATGATATGGTATAATATTGTGATATATGACACATAATACAGGACCAAACCCTGGACAACGGGACGAAATGACAGAACGTGAGCGTAATGGCATTGCCGCGTACGGGCTATTGCACAGTATATGTACCGGTGAAATGGCGCCCCGACCGGCAGATGTGGAATCATTGGGCTACGACAAGCCTAAGCCCCATCCAGCACCTGACGAACCGAGAGCGATGAGCCACCGGGTATCAGTTACCGTCCCGGCTACCGGCGAACACATCGCCCTGGTGACGAGAGTGCGCAGCGACGGCATACCTTACCCGGTCACAGCTGTGATATGCAACCGCGAGTTGATGGCAACAACGCCAGACGAACGCGAAGCCGAGCAGATAGCCGTCCACGATGGTAGTTCATTCATCTTGGCGCCCGATGGCAATTTTGAGGATGTTTTTGCGCACATGCCAGGGGCTGAAGCGTGGCTCGACCATGCCGACGAAACCCGCGACCGTATCGTGCTCGCCCTGAGCACATGCGGCTTTGGCTTCTAGTAACCAACATACAAAATTTCACCACAATTTGCATTTAAGTTAATTATGTGATATTATCATCTTGAATGAACCCTCCTAATTGGCCACTTTATCCTGACACACCGCCACCCCCGCCGCTACCCGATGAAAGCAGCGCCGAACAGATCTATGATCCGGAGGCAGCACTCGCGTACCAGCTATTACATAGTTTCGGCGTGGGCGAGACAGCGCCACGGCCGGAGGATGCCGTGCCGCCAAACTACAATCATTTCTTCAGGCCTACCGCCGATAATTCGGGCACCATCCATGATGCCGAGGTTGTCATTCCTGGTACCGGCGAGCATGTTAAAGTCGTCACCTTACAGAGCACACAACAACCTCAGGTTCCCCATGTAGCGATTGCATTCATCTGGGGCAAAGGCAAGAGCGAAGCTGACGCACTTGCCGCTGGCAATGCTTTCCTAGTAGGCCCGGAGGGTATACTATCGCCGCTACCAGGCGCAGAGGGAAGCGCGAATATGGCCCATGGTGCCTGGCAAGAGCACGCCAAAGGTGTGGAGCAACGCATCGTTACCGCACTTAGTTCGTGTAATCTCATGGTTAACGCGCACCCTTAATAACGCATAGTACAACTGTATAAAAATACGCCCGATAACGGGCGTATTTTACGATCTAGGAATGATCAAAGAGCGATGTTACATCATCCCCATGCCGCCGCCCATGCTGCCCATGTCCGGAGCGGCTTTGTCTTCCTTTGGTACATCGACGACCAAGGCGCCCATGGTCATTGCCGTGCCGGCGACACTGACGGCGTTTTGGACTGCCTCTTTTGTCACCCGCTTCGGGTCGACGATACCAGCAGCTTTCAAGTCGACGAGTTTCTTCGGGTCGTTGACATCAACGCCTTGCCCCGTCTTGGCAGCTTTGACCAATGGTAGCCATTCGTCGGCGTTCAGGCCGGCATTAGTAAGCAAGATGCGGAACGGTTGCAGCAATGCTTGGACCAACAGTTGCCGTCCCGCAACCATGGATGCATCATCGGTAGCAGCCGGTGCAATAGCAGCGCTAAGGTTGACGAGCGTGACGCCACCGCCGGGCACGACACCTTCTGCCAACGCCGCTTTCACGGCGTGGACAGCGTCATCGACGCGGTATTTCTTCTCTTCAATCTCAGTCTCGGTGGCACCGCCGACCTTGATAACGGCAACTTTGCCGCCGAGCGCAGCGCGGCGCTTCTCCAGGTTCTCCTTGTCGTATTCGCTCGTGGCTGCATCAGCCTGTTGGTTGATCTGTTTGATGCGGGCGCTCACTTCGGCAACCGAGCCACCACCCTCAATGATCGTCGTTTCATCTTTGGTCACGAGCACCTTGCGGGCAGAACCGACCACCGTGAGATCGACGTTCTCGAACGTCATGCCACGGTCTTCGGTGATAACATCCGCGCCCGTCAGGATAGCGATATCTTGCAAGATGTCTTTGCGGCGGTCACCAAATGCCGGTGCCTTGACGGCAACCGTGTTAAACACGCCCTTTAGGCGGTTCAAGATCAGCGTGCCGAGCGCTTCGCCGTCGACATCTTCGGCGATGAGCACGAGGTCTTTCTTGCCGGATTGGGCGATTTTCT
>CAZGPZ010000066.1:0-5805 GCA_964527385.1 uncultured Candidatus Saccharibacteria bacterium
AATTAATATTTTGGCTGTCCCAAAACCAATATTGTTGCCAACACAAGTGTCAATGATTATATTCACGCTTGGTGTTCTAAGCAGAAATGATTGGTTCACGGCTTTCATGTTGCCAGAGCTGTCAGCATACTGCGGCGCCAGCCAGGGGATACTTTTGACATTCTCCGGCGTCGCTTGCGCGATGACGTCACGAATGACCGGGCTAGCATCGAGCTCAAATACTGTCGAGACGGTTATTTTTCCAACGTTCATAGCAGCAGTATAGCAAAACTTTCCCTGTTACATGATTGGTACTGGCTACCGTTTTACGCCTGTATAAGATATATTACGAATATGTATTTTGCATTGGATATCGGCGGCACGCATATCCGCGTTGCCAGCAAGCGCAATCGAAATGGGGTGGGTTTCGACGCCACCGAAAAAGTCCGCGTAACCAATAACTATGAACATGACGTTTCAACCATAATTAATTCGATTAAGAAAATAGCTGGAAACGATACTATCGAAGGCGTCGGTTGTGGCGCGCCAGCGACATTTTCCGAGGATAAGCGCAATCTGGTAGTTGCTGCCAACCTTTCGGATTGGACAGGCAAGTCATTTGTTGACGACCTCGAAAAAGCGCTTGGCTGCAATGTGAAAATGGAAAACGACGACACTGTCGCCGCGCTCGGCGAAGCCGTGTACGGTCAGGGCAAAGACAAAGAGTTTGTTTATGTAACGTGGGGAACGGGTTTCGGTGCTGCGTATGTATCTGTACTGAATGGCAAGCCAGAGGTGTATCAATTTGAGGCAGGGCACCAGATTATTGATTGGCAATCGGACAGGATTTGTGGCTGCGGACAGGTAGGTTGCGCCGAGGCATTTGTCGGTGGCGGCAACATCGTGAAATACGAAGGCAAAGAGCTTCAGGAACTGCCAGCCGAGCGCCAGCGTTTCGTCTACGAGAACTTAGCGAACGCGTTGATCAACATTCTGGCATTTCGCCCTATATCGTTAGTAGTGATGGGCGGCGGGGTCGCTTTGAGCCAGAAGGAAAATATCCCCCGAGTACAGAGAATTATTGCGGAAAGATTGCGGATTGCAGCCGTACCTCAGCTAGCAGTTACCGAACTAGGCGACGACCTTGGGCTGCAGGGCGCGTTCGCGCTATTAAGAGGCTAGTCGCCCATATGCCCACGCTGAGCCTAGAGAACGTCCAATGCGGCAATATCGGACTGGCTTAACTTCAAGCTAACAGCTTGTATATTCTCGTTGATGTGCGCTGTCTGGGTAGCTTTAGGTATCGGAAGCATATTTTGCGCTAGCAACCATGCCAAAGCCACTTGGGCGGCAGTTGCATTATGGGCTTTGGCAATATTTTCGATAATTCCGTTGGTTAGCACCTCTTGTCGTTTGATCGGTTGATAAGCTACGATTCGTATCTGGTGTTGCGCGCAGAAAGCACGGAAAGCTTCGTTGATCTCAGTTTTGTAAAGCACGTTGTAGTTCATTTGGTTTGCAACAATCGGGTGCTTGGCCTGGGACAGGACCAGCTGCATACCTGCAACGTTAAAGTTACTAACCCCAAAATCCCTGACGATACCTTCGTCAATCAGCTCATCTATTTGCGGTATGGCTTCTTGCCAATGCACATCAGGCCACGGCGCGTGAATGTACAGCATATCCAGGTAATCCGTACTGAGCTTCGTGAGCATTTTCTCAACCGTCGGCCTCACGAGGCCTTTGCCAACACTGGTCCTCCACAGCTTATCTGCTATATATAGATCCTCGCGCTTTTGGCCAACGAGCGCCCGGCCGACGACTTCATCAGTGTAAAATGCGCCATACAGCTCGGCGCAATCAATATGATTTTGGCCTTTGGACAGGGAATAGCGGAGCGCTTTTATTTCAGCGTCTTCGTTGCCTTTGGCCGTTTCGGTGCCTTTGTACTTGGCATCTGGGTTATTTGGGTTATACCTGCTGCTTATGTTCCATGTGCCGATACCGATAGGGAAAAGTGGCAAGCCAGACTTTGTTTTCATGTAACCATCCTTACTTCAATGTGAAGCCAGCATCAACGTAGATAACCTGCCCAGTAATGCCATCGTTTTCTGCCAAGAATATAAATGTATCCGCGATTTCTTCTTTGGTCACATAACGTTTGAGGTACGTTTGGCTCATGAAGTTATCGACCTGTTCTGGCGTCATTTTGTCGTAGCCACGGGTATGCACGAAGCCAGGGGCCACCGAATTGACTTGGATATCCGGCGCTACCAGCTTGGCGAGCGACTTGGTAAAAGAATGCACAGCAGCCTTGCTTGCCGCGTAGACGGGCGCCCGTCCACCCGCTTCCCAACCGCGAATCGATCCGGTATTCAGGATTTTGCCGTGGCCTTGCTTCTGCATGATCTTCGCTGCTACTTGCGAACACATGAAAACGCTGATAATATCCGCGTCAACCATTTCCTTGAAGTCAGCATACGTGGCGTCCATGTACGGCACTTTGTCGGTAGTGATGGCGGCATTGTTGACAAGGATATCGACAGCCGAGAACTTTGCCATTGCTTCATCAAATAAACGCTCGACGTCTTCAGGCTTGCTGACGTCTGCTTGCACTAGCAAGCAATCGGGCGTGATTTTATTAAGTTCAGCGAGCGTTTCTTCGCCGCCGGCTTTATTTTCGTGATAATTAACAACTACTTTTGCGCCTTCTTTTGCGAAACGAAGGGCAACTGTTTGGCCTATCCCACTTGACGAACCGGTAATAACGACGACTTTGTCTTTGATATTCATGCATGCAGTATAGCAAAACTTCTTTGTGGTGACTCCGCGGGGAGTATGGGCATGCACTCATGCTCGAATGTCGAACTCTCCCGCAATTCCAATTCTTTGCTAAAATTGACCGCAATAAATTGGCACGAATTGGTCGAAGAGCCTGTGTGATGGAACGAAGTTCTACTGAGCTTCAACCCGGCCCATGGCATCGTAAATCCAGTCAACGCGCAGCTTGCTGGCCTGCTTCATGGAAGTGATTTCGGCGAAACTGAACCACTTGGCATCAAGGATTTCATCGAGCTGAATTTTCAGCTCACCTCCTATGATTTTCGCGTTGAACGCATGCCTGACAGGTGATTCCACTGTTTCATGATATATGCCAATTTTGTCACCAAGCTCAACGTCATAGCCGGTCTCTTCTTTGACTTCCCGGATTGCTGCATGTTCAATAGATTCACCTTTGTCTACATGTCCGGCTGGTAGGTTCCATAACCCATAGACTCTTGGCTGTTTTTCTTGGACGAGTAAAAACTTGCCGTCTCCATTACGTATGACACAGCCAGCGACAACCTTTGACCATGCAATGCTTGCTTCCCATTCTTGTTGATTCATATTCATGATAATACCAGGTATACAAAATAACCCCCCACGTCGAGAAATTATAAGGCTAGCTTGTTGACCAGTACGCTGAACATCAGCGTTGGGGAGAACCTCTAGGCAAGGGAATTGTACTTACCTTATAAGTGGGCTAGAGATAAAATCAGGACTATCTGGAGCTCGGAGATAATGTCTGACACTGGGTTAGCTAAATTCTAATGGCTGTAGTTAATACTTTAGATAGAAGTACTTGCTTTATAATTGTTAATATGTTAATATAACTTAAATGAATAGGCAGCAGGCAGCACGCGCCGAGCTTACACATACGACGATACGCAGAATGCGAACCGCCACGCTCGTGGCCACACCCGAAGAACAGAACAAGGTTCTGGCTGAAGGACACGCCTTATCACAACGATTAGGCCGTTTTATTTTTCATGCCGAACAACACACATTAACGATAAAAGAGCAATTTTCGTTGCGAATGGCGTCGATAAAATATGACAGAATGTACCGAGGATACCAGATAACGAGCCAGGTAGGTAATACTAGCAACACGGCAGTTCAACGAGCTGCAAGTTTTGCCAGAAATTTGATCCAGAGCATTGCTGAGGGTGATAGTCTAAGACTGTCCGACGACATTGAGCTGGGTACCCTAATTAGTAGAGAAGGAGCAAGCGCATACATAGACACGCACCCGAATTGGGTTGCTCCACTCACTACCGATGCTGTTTACGCCGAGATAGCGTGTCTTGGGCTGGAGTCCGTAACTGCTAAAAGGCCAAAGGTTTATCCTGCTGTGACCAGCGCAGACGGCAGTAGGGTAATAATTGCACATGATGCACCTGCTGATTGTACGATATATGTGGACTTAACGAGCGAGCAAGGGACAACCTCTACAGCGCTTGCTCGAGGGCTAGGTGAACGTGCTTTAAGTTAATAGCCACTCAAGCCTAGAGGTAATAACGTCATTTAGAAGAAGCCCGATCAATCATCAAGGTCTATGGCATTTGGAATAAAAAACACGAGGCAGTGGCTATCTAGAGTAGTTACGACGATTCTTCTGGCGTATTGCCATTCCCAAAGAAGGATAAATGGAGACGCATGCTCGTTAATGCAAAGTTTGCGGTTTACACACGTAGGGCTTTTACATGCAAAAACTGCTGCCAATAAAAGAGTGAGATACTTATGCTTGGTGACACGTACGCAGAAAATTAGCACTGATTTGTGAAGAATTTCAGCGCTGGAGAGAGCTTCTCACCAATGAATGCAGCGCGTATTTGTTTAGGAACTGGGGGGAATATTCTCAAGGTAATCAGCAGAATATTGGGAATATTTCGTCGCATTAGACGTTGAATATGTGCCAGCAGTGATGGGAGCTAGATTACTGGCTGTTCATTAAAGCTGAGCCACAAGAATATGGCTGCCGCGCACATGTCGGCAAGTATCCCTACCGGTATATCAGGATTTGCTTCTCGTTGTTCTGCAAAAACATCCCGCGTCGCTGCAAGGATTTCATCACGCTGCATGTACGCATCAAAAAATGCACGAAGTACTGGCAAGCCAAGCCTATATTGCTCGGTCCATTGAAAGTTAGAGGTCGCCGGCCCTGAGTCGGCATTCACGTGCATATAGAAATCCCACACGTTGGCGGCGGCAACGTAACGCGTAGCAGGGAACTCCTGTTTATGAACTTTCGAAGATGTGGACCAAGCCGTCTCACGAGCCTGTAACATATACCCAACATCGGCTTGCCCGCTTTCCTTAGTTAGCCTGATAACCTCGTCAACGACCTGCGTCGGGTCATTGGTGACAAGCCTAGCAGCGGCTACCGGAAACATGACCTCTAAGAGCCCGAAATTGATGTATTTCGATGATTTATGTGCATTTGATCCCCGTAACGCATCTGCATGGTAGCGAAATAGCGGGGTTGCATGATCAGCCTGAAACTCGCCAGCAAAGACACGAAAGTATCTAGCGCTATTTATACCTGCTATAACGAAGTCTTGGAGTGGTTTGCCGGGCAGGTCGCTATAGCGCGTAGTACATCCGGGCTTATCAGTCATCGCCTCAAGTACGAAAGCCTTGGCAACTAAATCTTGAATGTCATCAGGCGACAAAGCCTCAAGAGTTTTTTCATATCTTTCACCCATATATTAATAGTATATGCCATACAAAACCATGACAGATATGAAACGCAAAACTTCTGTTGAGATAACCGACGTAGTAATGCTCATGCTGGGTGACCCCGCGGAGAGTATAGCGCGTTCACGCCATATAGCCGTCGTCGCATGCTCGGTGCAAGCACCTGCGCGTGCTCCTAGTTATCGAATCTCCGGTTGTACACCGCACTTCGTGCTGCTCAACCGGAGTTCGGCTCTCCCGGCAGAGCCGGCAAGAAAAAGAGTCCACGCTGTGGTGGACTCTTTTTCTTGGTGACCCCGCGGAGAGTCG
>CAZGPZ010000067.1:0-5781 GCA_964527385.1 uncultured Candidatus Saccharibacteria bacterium
GGAAACCGATACGCGGCGTGCTGCACAGCTTTACTGATAGCCAGGCAAACTTGGAACGGGCGATGGGGCACGGCCTGTATATCGGCGTGAACGGCATATCGACATCTACCAAGAACCCGGACCAACGGGAGCTGTACCGAACGATGCCGCTTGAGGTTTTACTCCTTGAGACCGATGCACCCTTCTTGACACCTACCCCTGATAGAGGTAAAATATGTGAGCCGAAGCATGTGCGGGTGACAGCGGAGTTTTTGGCCAACCTGCGGGGGGAATCCCTTGCGGTGCTAGCCGGCGCCACCACCCAGAATGCACGTAAGCTTTTCGGCATTTAGGAAGATATTGATATGGCAGACACAAGCGAAAAAACTAGCGGCGAATTGCCTTTGCTCAGTTTACCGATGGAGATTGTTAATCATCGGCAAGCCCTAGTGCCTGCTGCAGCAATAAATGCTAGGTTTGCCATAGAAAGAAGCGGGCATATGGCTGATATGCCACCGGCCGTGCAACCAACCATAGAAGTACAAACCCCCATTGTGGCGCAGCAAGCCCCAACTCCTGAAGTAGTCGCTGTCCCTGCCAGTGTTGCCGCAGATAACGTTGAATCACTTGGCACGGCAGCCATCCACACGAAACAGAACAAAGATAGCGAACCGCTCGATATTATGGCTATCCGCGCAGCTATAGAGGCACAATATGCAACTCCGACTGATCAAACACGTAACGTCGCGTAAACGCGAGCAGCGCCGGGCTGATGCTCACCGGGCGCTATTGCATTATGAAGCGCGGCTTGGCGGCGAGCTCTTCGGGCCGATCTCGAAGGGCGGACGGCGCGAGTTCTTCTGCCTGGACGAGCACACGTGGGTGTGGCACGAGGAGTGGACTGATACACAAGGCAAACGCCAGGTCATGACAACACGCTACGATGTGCGCCCGAACGGTATTGTGAAGTCGCAAGGCGACCGCTCATACCAGGCGTTGACCAAGCAAGAAGCCCAGAATTTATACCATGCGGTAACGCTGTACGAAAAACGTGTTGGCGCTGAACTGGAGCGCCTGGCGCGCGCCGCTTCATAGCCCGTATACTGGAAGCTACCACCCATGAAGCAGATTTACCTGGACTATGCTGCTGCGACCCCGCTGGACCCGAGCGTCTTGCGGGCCATGGCGCCTTATTTCACTGACATGTTCTATAATCCGTCGGCAACATATTTGGCGGCAAAAGCCGTGCATGGTGATGTCGAACACGCCAGGCAGCAAGTTTCCCAAGTCATCGGCGCCCGCCCGGCGGAGGTGCTTTTCACGGCGGGCGGCACGGAAGCGAACAACGTGGCAATCAATGGTGTCATGCAGCAATACCCGGGCGCAAAAGTCCTGGTGAGCGCGGTCGAACACGAGTCGGTGATCGCCACGGCCGGCATGTATAGCCATGCTGAAATACCAGTCGATGCCAGCGGCATGCTCGACCTGCATGCGCTAGAGCAATTGATTAGCGACGACGTCGCGCTGGTAAGTATCATGTATGCCAATAATGAAGTTGGTACGATCCAGCCAATACACGAAGCGGCCATGATTATCGCCAAAGTGCGTGACGCGCGCCGTAAAGCTGGCAATACGCTGCCGATATATTTACATACCGACGCGACGCAGGCCGCAAATTACTTGGATTTGCACGTTGCGCGCTTAGGCGTCGACTTGATGACATTGAACGGGGGCAAAATGTACGGTCCGAAGCAAACTGGGGTACGGTATGGCCGGGCTGGCATCACGCTGCGCCCTTTGGTGCGCGGCGGCGGGCAGGAGCAGGGCGTGCGCAGCGGCACCGAAAACGTGCCGGGGATCATTGGGTTTGCCTGTGCGCTGCAGACCGCGCAAAGCATGAGGCACGAAGAGGGCAAGCGCTTGCAAGGGTTGCAGCAGCTCTTCATGGAACTGGTATCACGCAAAATACCGGAATCGGTCATCAATGGCTCGACCAAGAAACGCTTGCCAAACAACGTGCATGTCACCCTGCCGGGGCAGGATAACGAGCGGGTGCTCATGGCGCTGGACGAAGCCGGTATCATGGCGGCTGCCGGGTCGGCGTGCAGCGCGAGCGACGAAGAGCCATCGCATGTGTTGAAAGCGATGGAAATATCTGATGCAAACGCCCAATCCAGCTTGCGCTTCACTATGGGGCGCGGCACCACCGAACAGGATATCAAGCGCACGGTTGACGAACTTGCGCGAATCGTTGCCTAGATCATACTCCGGCGATATACTGGTCATAAGATGCTTACGCCTTTGCGCAGACTGTGTGTTGCCTCGCTAGCCGCGCTAGTACTACTTGTTGCGCCGGTGGCTGCCGCGGCATCGACGTCAGACCAAGGTATTGTCCAGAGTTACGCGACCGACGGTGTTGTCCGGCAAGGGATGTTGGTCGGCTTGGACAAGAAAGACACGAGCAAAGTATCGGCACTGACTATCGGGGATGTCAGCGACATGTTCGGCGTCGCAATATCGGCGACCGACGCGCCGATCACGTTGTCGGGCGATTCACCGTCCCAGGTGTATGTCGCGACCACGGGCGAGTACAACGTGCTGGTCAGCGACCAGAACGGCTCGATCAAAACCGGGGATTATATATCGGTCTCGTCATTGAACGGCATTGGCATGAAAGCCGCTGACACCGAGTCGACCGTCCTGGGGCGCGCCGCGGAAGATTTGACGAACAAAAACGTCTTGCAGACAGGAGTTCCCGTTAAGACCAGCGATACGGTTACTACGACGGTAGCTATTGGGGCAATCCCCGTTACTATCACGGTCGCGAACAACCCGAAGGGCGGGCATGGCACCGGCAACTTGCCGGGATTCCTGCAGGTGGCAGCTGGGAACATTGCTGACAAACCGGTCAGCGCCGGGCGGGTTTACCTGAGCTTGGCGGTGTTGATACTGGCGGCATTCATTGGTGGCAGCTTGCTCTATAGCGGCGTGCGCGGCGCGTTGCTCGCCATCGGGCGCAACCCCCTGGCCAAAAAGTATATTATCCGCGGGCTGGTCCAAACCATCTTGACAGGGATGATAGTTTTCATTTTGGGCTTGTTTGCGGTATATTTACTACTGAGATTATAAGCATAACCGGACCGGTGGGGAGACAACAAACACGGTGATGACAATCTGGTGGCTCGGTTGCATCCTAGGTGTGCTTGGCGCGAGCGCGATCGCGTTTATTTGGGTTGCGGTCCGGATCGGCCACGGCGGCGGCGCGAACGGCGGGCAGCAGCACCAAGCGACTGACTTTGCCCAAGCCGCCGAAGATGACGTCGAGCGCATTTTCAACACCGAGTTCCGCGAGGAGCTCCGCAACCGCGGGCGTTTGCACTTCGAGAAAATCATCGGCGAGAACGCCATGTTCCTGCAACAGGATTTGCGCCTGACGACTTCGCAGCTGAACGAGTACATGAAGTCGGAAATCACCCGCAAATTGCAGGAGGAGTTCGACAAATACGAACAGTCCATCATGGACGCCAAGCAGCTGGCGATTGATTCCATCCAGAAGACCAACGATGCCATCGAACAGCAACGTGCTATGCTCAGCCAACAGGTCCAGGAGCAGCTTGAAAACGAGCGTGTCCAACTGGTGCAGCAATTCGAACAAAGCATGGCGGAGATCATTAACCATTACGTCATGGCGGCAATCGGCGACCAGATCGACCTGACCGACCAGCTAGAATACATCCTCAACGAATTGGAAGCCAACAAACAGGCGATCGTCGAAGATATCACGCGGGGGGCTTGAGCGGACATGCAAAGCAGGACCACCACCGTAAGCGTGCCAAGTTTGATTACGACCCCTGCTGACGTGGCGCGGCTCAGGCGCGAAGTTGCAGCTTTGGACGAGTATTTAGCACAAGAAGCTTTGCGCGCGCCGGGGCAGCCCCAGCAGCACTTGCCCAAGACCAGCCGCATGCTTGAGGACATTGCCAGCGCGAACAAATTGAATCTGCTCGATAAAACGACCCGGCAGCGCTTGCTGGCATTCCTGGACGAGGTCGCCGCGCATGCGCCGGTCGTCCACATAAGTTTTGCCGCTGATCCGCCAGCAGCGTTCATGCAGCGGATCGTGCTCTGGTTCCGGCAAAATGTCCACCCTGCCACGCTTGTCCGCGTGGGGTTGCAGCCGAATCTTGCCGCGGGTTGCGTCCTAAGGACCACCAATAAATATTTCGACTTGTCGCTCCGGCAGACCCTGGAGAAGCACCAGCCTGACCTGGTCGCCGCGATCAAAATGGCAGGGAGCAAACAATGAACCCCAATGCCGCGGCATCATCCGCTAGCACGAGCAACAGCGCCCACTTCAACCGTTTGGTCGAAAGCGGCAACCCGGTCGGCGAAGTCATCGGCATCGACAAATTCGTTATTTATATACGCGGTTTGCAACCCATCAGCATCAATGCGCTGGTGATGTTCGAGGATGGCAGCAAGGGCTATGTCCGCCGGGTGCTCGAAGACTACGTCATGGTATTGCACCTTGGCACGACCAATGTAACCGTCGGCATGACTGCTGTCATCCAGCACAACGAACTGGTATGCAAAGTTGGCAAAGATTTCATCGGTCGGGTCGTCTCGGTGACCGGCACGCCGCTTGACGGGCGGGGACCGATCGCGGCTGACGCAACATGGCCGGTGTTCAATGCCGCGCCGATGCTCTACGAGCGCGAAGCGCTTGACCGCCAGTTGCCGACTGGCATCATGGTCCTGGACGAACTGTTCCCGCTGGTCCGCGGCCAGCGCTTGGCGGTCATCGGCGACGGTAAATCCGGCAAGAGCACGCTCGCGCTCCAGCTCGCCTTGCACCAGAGGGATACCGACGTTATCGCCATTTATGTGCTCGTCGCCAAGCGGCGCAGCGATGTCGACGCGCTTTTGAACAAACTGCAAGCGAACGATGCGCTGAAGAACGCGATTGTCGTGGTGAGCACGATGTTTGACTCCATGGTGCTCAGTTACTTGGCGCCGTATGTCGCGTGCTCGATGGCAGAGTACCTGTGGCAGAAATGCGACCAAGATTGCATGATCATTTATGACGACTTAACAGCCCACGCCCACACCTACCGCGAAATCTCGCTCCTGACCGGCTCCAGCCCCGCCCGCGACTCCTATCCAGGCGACATGTTTTATGCCCACTCCAGCCTGTTGGAACGCGCTGGCAAA
Organism: uncultured Candidatus Saccharibacteria bacterium; assembly: GCA_964527385.1. GTDB lineage: Bacteria > Patescibacteriota > Saccharimonadia > Saccharimonadales > UBA4665 > JANWHZ01. The sequence continues at coordinate 5,191 of CAZGPZ010000067.1, forward strand.
CTGAACCGCAACCACAAGACGCTGACGGCGCTGCCAATCGTCTTCGCGGCGGGCGGCGACATCACCGCGTACTTGCCGACGAACGTCATGTCCATTACCGATGGGCAGTGGATCCTGGATATGAAGATATTCCGTGATACGATGCGCCCGGCGGTGAGTACCGGCCTCAGCGTCACCCGTGTCGGCGGCTTGGGCCTGAGCAAGCGCCAAAAGGAACTTGCGGCTCAGATAACGCTGGCACTCAACGCGTTTGTCCAGGCGCAGGAGTTCTCGCACTTCGGCGCGGAACTTGGACCACAGGCGCAGATCGACCTTGCGAAAGGCAAGCGCCTCTACGAGCTCTTCAACCAGACTCCTGACGAAGTCTACTCTGTTAATGCCGAAGTGCTGATGCTCGATATTACCCTGAACCTCAAGCCCGGTTTTATCCTGGATATCAAAAAGATGAAAGCCAAAGCAGAAGAAATCGCCGCCAAAATGACGAGTGACGAGCAGTTCGACGCCTTGCGTGACGAGTTGATGGCGATTTGCGTGAGCGAAGACAAGTCTGCCTTGCCGCCACCGAAGCCAAAGCCCGAGACTACCCCAGCA
>CAZGPZ010000068.1:0-5731 GCA_964527385.1 uncultured Candidatus Saccharibacteria bacterium
GCCAACGCCATTACGCTCAACTCCGGTGCCGCACTGACGTTTACGGGGGCAGCCAACTCAACTTGGGACCTGGGCGCCGCACACACGCTTTCGTTGCAAACCACCAACAACGGGCCGATCACCACTGGAACGGGCTTGTTGACCGTTGGCGGGAATATAACGTTCTCAGGAGCATCGGCGCGCACGATTACTGGTCCGGGCATCGGCGGGCTTGCAATCAGCGACACCACGGGCGCCATCACGATTACCGGAGGGGCGGCATCGACTTGGGACCTGGGCGCTGCACATACACTTTCACTGCAGACGACGAACAACGGGGCAATCACAACCGGGACAGGGTTGCTAACGGTCGGTGGTAGCACGTCACTCGGCAATAATGTTTCATTTGCAGGTTCTTCCTTGCGCTCGATTACCGGCCCGACTGGGGCAGCGCTGTCAGTTATTTCCAATGGCGCCTTGACCCTGACGGGTGCCGGAGCTTCGACCTGGGATATCGGCAACAACCTTCTCTCGCTCCAAACTGCCAGTAACGGCGCCATCACGACCGGTACCGGGCTATGGACGCAGGGCGGCAACGTGACATTTTCTGGTTCTTCCGCCCGGACAATCACCGGGCCTGGTTCTGCCGCATTGACGTTGGTCAGCGGTGCGGGCGGGGCTTTGACGCTGACCGGCAACGCCGCTTCGGTCTGGTCGACGACATCGGGCGCGCTGACACTTACATCGGCCGCTTCGGCTGTATGGTCGACGAGCGCTGGCACGCTGACGTTACAATCGGCAAGCGGCAGCGCGTTCACGGCATCGGCACAAGGTGCCGGCCAATCGAACTTCGGTACGGTGGGGACGGGAACGACCGTCCTGGGCAACACAACCGGCACCACCGAGCTCATCGGTCCCACGTACAGCTCATCGACAGCTGGTGTGCTTGTCGGCGACGGCTCGGTAACCTCTACGCCCATCTTGTTCCAGCCTAATAATTCAAGCCTTGACCCAGCGAGCGAAGCTACCGCCAACTGTTCAACAACGATTAATGCTGGTGCAATCTATTACAGCGCAGCAACCGCTTCGCCTAACGGCGTGACTACGAATGAGCTGCGCGGCTGTATCAATGGGGCTTGGACAGATATAGTGACAGGGGACCAGCTAGGTATTCTGCTATTTGGCGTAGTTGAGGACAGCGGCTCGGTAGCTGGTGACTTTACTGGTGTTTCGGGCTATGCTAATGCGCCATGCAAGGTTGTTTGGGCAGGTACGCGGAGCGTAACTGTTGAGCCGTGCACGGCTTATTCTGGTGGCCGAAAAGTCGTTGTCCCGTCACCTGTAACGTTTACGAATCTTGGCGTTGGGGGGTCAATACGATACCAGCAAATTTGCCTGATGGGTACTAACGGCGAGCCGGCACTGACAACGTCGAGCACAAGCGAAGCATTAAGCGATGCGCCGTGGAGCGCGTCGGCTCCCATCCTTTGCCTTGCGACGATCCACACAAACACTACACCACAGGTTGATAGGATTTATGACACGCGTGTCTTTACGTCATCAGTCAAGGAATATGCCGGTTGTACTGCGGGCGGCGCAGCCGTGCCAGCAGCACCGGGTTATATTGTTATCATTGACACGTCAGGCGATAACCTTGTGACGACGACCTCAACGATTCAGACCAGTATTGTTCGCGGCATCGTGGCCGTTGGTAGCTCTACCGGATCGAGCACTAGCGTGAACTGTATTATTGTTGTTAGCGGTCCGGCATACGGAAAGGCTACCGGAACGGTGGGTGTTGGACAGCCAGCGCAGACATCCACGACAGCAGGGTATATCTCCACAACTTCGACGATAAGCAAGTGGGGCCAATACCGAGACGCCGGACCGGTTGTTGCTAACGGCAACACAACCGCATGTAATGCTGTGTCGAACTGCCAATTTTCATTACTAATAGATGTAACCCTATATTGAGTAATGTTTGCAACCCGAGTCATCAGGCGTACATTTGACCCACGAACCGCTCTTTTCACCGGCGGCACACTCGTTGTGATCGTAGTCCTTGGTGTTTTCGGTTTATGGCAGCTAAACCACCAAGTACCTTTGCCATCGTCGATCAAATCGCAAGTTCATTTTGCGGTGTTCTTGCCATCCCAAGGTGTCACCATTGACGCGTCTACGTATAAATACGACGCCGGCCAGGGCGTGCTCAGTTTCGTTGGCAAAATGCCTGATGGCCAAACAGTGACCATTGCTGAACAAGCCACGCCAGCCCCGTTCAATGATATTCCAAACTATTACACCCAGTTTTTAAGCAAGATTTTTGAATATACTGCATTTGATTCATTACAAGGTACGGTACACTTGGCGCACCCCAAAAGCGCAGGCCAGGCGGCGGTGATGAATAGCAAAGGTACGCTGATATTTGCCCGTGTAGACCACGACGAACCTAGTAACACCTGGAAGAACGTCTTCAGCCGCATGACGTTGTATATCTGGTGATACGTGAGTGTCCTCGGCTGTGCTCTTAATGGCTGTGATGCTGGGGGAGACGGCGGCGGGCCACTTGCTTGCCCAATATGGCTTGGACGGCGCGCTGTTCGCCGAGCCAGAAGCTGGCAGCCATCAATACGACCGTTATGTATGTAGGCCACGCTAGCCAAAGCCACCCACCTAGGCCGTTGAGCACATTTTCTAGCCAACTGAACGACGGAGCACCTGGGCGAGGGGTCGTAATGCCGCCTGCTGCCCCGGTAGCCCGGATGAACGCGACTAGCTGCAACATCGCCGTGTTTCCGCGTGCGTCCTGGGCGTATACCTTGAATGCATAGTAACCTGGCTTCGTATACGTGTGTTCTATGCTGAATGTTCCTGCCCGGGGCACGCTGGTGGTGTCTGATTTGCCATCACCCCATGCGACCCGAGCAATATACGGGGGAATCCCGCCAGATATCGAAACGTTCCAAACAATCTCAGATCCTACGGGGTATGCCCGATAATGATAGGTGCTTTGCAGAGTTAGCGGGCTGGCAGTCTGTCCGGTAGTGGTGCCCGAGCCTGGCGTGGTGCCGCCGGATGATGGTGGCGGTGGCGCGATGGGCGGCTGGTACGTGATGGTAATACTCGGTGTCGCTGGACCTGGGTCGTCCGTGATGTTGTAGTCTTGTGCCTGCAGGATATTACTGCCAACGCTCAGGGAAGTATCTATCGAGAATGTATTCCCCGTGCACCAGGCTGTGCCGCTTGGCGAACCGTTGCGAATAAGGGTGACATAGGAATTGTCCGGGCATGTTCCACTGACGGTTATCGGCGATGATGTCGCGACGTAGCCATCGGCAGGGGTGGTAATGACAGCCCCCTCGGTTAATGGCGGAGCAGGGATTTTCGCGGTCACGCTGTACGATGCGGCCACGGCATGGTACGTCCAGCCGGCGATGAATACCCCAGCGACCAGCAGGACCATAATGGTGGCTGGGTGCAGCAGGAACCGCTTGTGGATTGGCTGGGAGCGTCTGATCTTCGACTTGATGGCGCGTCGCCGCGTCGGGTTTTTGCGCGGCCCGCTATGCCGTGTCACGGCTCGGAATATTCCATTGTGGCTTGATGAACGCATTTTTTTGTTTCAGGTTACTACTGTTATCATACCATACTGATGCCAAGAGGAGTGGGCATGGACTCCAAACTTCAGTCATTCCCTCGAATCCGCCTGCAGCAGAGGGAATTCAGTTAAAAAGTACCTTTCTGTAACTACTGGATTTCCAGTCAAACTGGGAATGACGCCTGCTTTTGACCAGGTTGGTGATATAAAAAACCGCGTTTTCCGCGCGGTTTTTCAGTTGCAACCGACGAGGACTAAGCGTTCGGTACTTCGTTCCGGGTGTAACCGGCTAGAATACCTTTGACAATATCGGTGACTTCCTTCGGCTCGTGCTCGCTCTTAATCAGGTATTTGACGGCTCCCTTGGAAAGTGCCATCTCAGCGTCCTGCTGCCCGGCAAGGTTCGTGAGCATAATAACCGGAATTGCTTTGGTGCGGTCATCGGCTTTGAGCTTTTCGAGCACCTGCAAGCCGTTCATCTTCGGCATCATCACATCAAGCAAGATCAGCGTCGGCGCGCTTGACTGCGCTTTGCTCAAGCCTTCTTCGCCGTCATGGGCTAGGTCAACTTCGTACTTTTCAAAGCTGAAGATCTTTTGATACATCCGGCTCATCAACGGATCGTCTTCGACAATGAGAATTTTCGTCATGGTACCCTCTCTTATGTTCTTTCTTGATTATACAAATTGCCGGTACAGTAATACAAGGGGCGCGTGTAGTTTTATGCTATTTCCTTCATATTTTATTACTCCAGTTGGTGGGAAATCTGGCGCGCAAGCATGTACGCCGGGACGATTGCCAGCGCCAACAGTACGACCGACACAATGAAGGTCAACCCAATGAGGTAGTTCGATGTTTGCAAAATCGCGATTTGCGGTTGGCCGATGAACAGCATGCCAACGGTTGCGCCGTCGCTATTCTTGAGCGGGGCATATACCGCTAGGTATTGTCGGTTCAGGATGCTGAGCGAGCCCTGGTACGTTTTGCCTTGCTTCAGGACGGCCGTTTTGACGGCGGAACTGGTTTCCTTCACGCCGATCCAACGCGAGGTGCCGTCCGGTGCTGTCAGTGTTGTCGCGGACCGGACGTCGCCGCTGTAAATGGCCGTATCAAGCCCCGTTGCGCGTTTCAGGCCGTCCACGAAGGCGTTATCGATGTTAATTGCGGCAGACACTGTCCCGACGATATGCTTCGAAGCGTCGCGGACCGGAATGACTGACCGTATGGTAATGACGGGGGCTAAGACACTGTCCTGGCTCGTGACGGTAGATGTTTGCGTGCCGATCAGCGCCCGCCTGACCAATGTGTCGCTGGATATAGAATCTCCCCAACGGTCGGGGTTCTCAGCACGAAGCAGGACCTGTGCGTCTGCTGTAGTGATGACTAAACTCGTCAGCTGCTTATCCTTCAAAAAGTTGGCAGTTTGCGTCGCAAGCGATTTGTGGTTGTTGGTAGTAATAGCTTTCACTATCGCCGGGTTTGAAGCCAGTGATTCTGTATCGGCTTGCGTTTGGGCTTTCCGGCTATCAAGCGCGTAGTTCAATACGCTTGTCGCCGTCTGCAGGTTATCTAGCGCGTCGCTCTGGATGCTGCGTAACAGCAAGAACGTAAAGCTGACGGTCGTGATAAGGAATACAGCTAGAATGATCGCCGTGAAGGTCATGAAGAGTTGCGACAAGAACCGTTCGGTCAAGTATCGCCATACCCATCGGCCTAGTATAACCATGGCAATGAGCAGCGAGAGCAGGCTTGCAACCCACAGCGGGCCGAATGCTTTTACGATGTCGAACAGGGCAGGATTGGTAGTGGACCGAAAGAGCGCGGCGAGTGACAGGAATTCAAAGACAAAAAGGAAAGCGAACGCGTATGCGACGGGACGCAAGTGTCGTTCGATACCTGTCGTAGCACGCCTGAAATAGAGCGCCGCGATGGCGAGGGCACCGATCGGCAGTGCCAAGAGCATGCCAAAACTGTTCTGGAGCGTGAACGCGCCCCCGATTGCCATGGCTTTGTTGGTACTAGGGGCAGCGGTATCCCCGCCAAGGATGGCGGCCTCGTCCGGTTCGACGGGCTTTGGCTGCAGGGGGTCGAGGATTTGTCCGAAGATAGCCAGTACATATCCGATCGCCCTGATGATGCTTGAAGCAGCCACAG
>CAZGPZ010000069.1:0-5632 GCA_964527385.1 uncultured Candidatus Saccharibacteria bacterium
CGCTGGAGCGCCGTTTCCAACCGGTGCAAGTTCCCGAGACAACGCCCGCGGAAACGGTTGCGATCCTCAAGGGGCTCCGCAAGCACTACGAGCAATTCCATGGCGTGACGATCAGCGACGAGGTGATCGAGGATGCGGTTAATTTGGCAAAGCGCTACATCAACGACCGCTATATGCCCGACAAAGCTATCGACCTGCTCGATGAGGCTAGCGCGTACCTGCGCGTCGACAAAGGGCGCACATCACCCGAAGTACGGTCGCTCCAGAAGGAATTGAAGCTCTTGCAGGCACGCATCGACGAAGCTGCCGACCGTGAAGATTATGAGACGGCAGCCCGCGAAAAAACACGCGCTAGCCAGATTACCGATGAGTTGTCCAAGCTGCAGGCCGACAAGCGTGCCGCGCAGCCGATCCTGCTGACAAGTGAAGGCTTGGCGGACGTCGTGTCGCGCATGACTGGCGTGCCGGTAAAGAAAGTCATCCGTTCGGAGGCAAAATATTTGTTGAACTTGGAAAAGACACTCAGCAAGTATGTCATCGGCCAAGACGAAGCGGTCGAAGTAGTCGCCAAAGCCGTTCGGCGTAACCGCAGCGGTGTTTCAAGCGAGAAGCGCCCGATAGGATCCTTCATATTCCTTGGACCGACCGGTGTCGGCAAGACGGAGCTGGCCCGTGTGCTCGCCCGCGAATTCTTTGGCAGTGAATCTGCTCTAGTAAAGATCGACATGAGCGAGTTCGGCGAGCACCACAACGTGTCGCGCCTGGTTGGCGCGCCAGCTGGGTACGTCGGCTACGACGATGGCGGCCAATTGACCGACAAGATCCGCCGCCAGCCGTACAGCCTCGTGCTGTTCGACGAGATCGAAAAGGCCCACCCGGACGTATTCAACATGCTGTTGCAAATCCTCGAAGATGGTCATCTGACCGACGCAAAAGGCCGTCAAATTGATTTCACGAACACGATCATCATCATGACGAGCAACGTCGGCGCGGAGAAGCTCCAAAAAGAAGCAAGCCTCGGTTTCCACGCCCGTAGCGGCGACGACATGAAGGACTTGGACGAATTGCACCACGAGAACCAGGACAAAGTCCGCGACGAATTGAAAAAAACAATGCGCCCGGAATTCTTGAACCGCATTGACAAGGTCGTCATTTTCCGTGCACTGACCAAGAAAGACATTTTGAAAATCGTTGACCTGCAGATAGATGAACTGAAAGCACGGCTGCAGAAAAAAGGCTTGAGCATCCAATTGACACCCGCCGCTAAGCAGTACTTGCTTGACCACGGCTACGACGCATTGAATGGTGTCCGCCCGCTGCGCCGGCTGATCCAGGACACGATAGAAGACCATTTAGCAACCTTCTTGCTTGGCGACAAGTACGAACGCGGCGAAGTCGTCCAAGTTGCTGCCAAAGACGGCGAGCTGGCTTACTCCGCCAGCGCCGAGTGAGCACGGCGAATCTTCACTGTTACTCGCCGAACAGGCGTTGTTCCAGCTGTTCCCGAAGATAGTTCCGTTCGTTTACTGCGTCCCATTCGGCACGGAGTGACGCAGCCTTCTGTAGGATAGCTTCATCTGCGCCAGCATCGTCAAAGCAAAGTGCGTATTGGACCACGTCGGGCATGGCCTGGCCCAGAACCCTCCGCCACCACCGGCGTGTGTCAGGATGGCCGAGAAAGAATAGAGCAGTCCGACCCATGTATCGGTCACATGCCCCAGAAATCGCGGATAATTCTGATGGGCTTGTTTGGCCGATATGTTCGTAGCTAAATGTATCGCGATCGTTATCGTACGCCATAGTATCTTCCCCTTATTTAATACTTTGTATTATCGAAGATATTTGTAAATCATGTCAACAGTTTGCACCGTCAAAGTGGTTCAATGGTAAACTAAAGGAAAGACGGGGAAAGGGAGAATGACGAAGAAACCGGCAGTACGATTCGTTTGCAGCAATTGCGGGGCAGCATATTCGTCGTGGGCAGGGCGCTGCAGTGAATGTGGCGAGTGGAATACGCTCACTGAAGAAGCGGTGACGATTTCGCAGCCATTTGGCAAAAGCACTACCTCGGCTCTAGCGGGGCACAGGCTGCAAGCCGAGACCATTGTTGCATCTGCTTCGCAGGACCAACGTCGACTGATATCGGGGATTGCCGAGGCAGACACCGTGTTCGGCGGCGGTATCGTTGCCGGCAGCGTCAATTTGCTCGCTGGGGAGCCGGGAATCGGCAAAAGTACGCTCCTTCTCCAGCTTGCAGCTGCAGTATCAAAATCGGCGAAGGTCCTCTATGTCAGCGGTGAAGAGTCCGCGCATCAAGTGGGATTGCGCGCGGCGCGGCTTGGCGTCGATGCCAAAACGCTACAGCTTGCCACCAGCACGTCAGCGGATGACATTGTTGCGACCATCGCATCGAACGAATACAAACTAGTTGTCGTAGATTCCGTCCAGACTATTGCCACCGCCGCGGTCGCTGCAGCGCCGGGCAGTGTGTCGCAGATTACCAATAGTACCGTTGCAATCATGCAGGCGGCCAAGCATTCAGGCACCGCTGTCGTTCTGGTCGGGCATGTTACCAAGGAAGGCAATATTGCCGGCCCGAAGGTGCTCGAACATGTCGTTGATGTCGTTCTGCAGTTGGAAGGTGACCGGTATGGCGGGTTCAAAGTCCTGCGCGCCATCAAGAACCGGTTCGGGAGCACGAATGAAGCAGGCATCTTTGAAATGGTTGATAACGGTATGCGACCCGTTGAGAACCCTTCAGCGTCCTTGCTGGCCGAGCGGCAAGTCAGTGACGGCTCGGTCGTTCTGGCGACGCTGGAGGGTACTCGCCCGATCCTTGTCGAAGTCCAAGCGCTCGTGAACAAGACGAGCTATGGGTATCCCAAGCGGGCTGCAAGCGGCATTGACCAGAACCGCTTGAACTTGCTGGTCGCAATGCTGGAGCGGCGCACAAAGCTTAATTTATCCGATAAAGATATCTACCTGAATATTGTCGGCGGCTTGAAGATTACCGAACCGGCCGCTGATCTGGCTATTTGCATGGCCATCGGTTCCGCTGCGAAGGGGCTGCAGCTCAAAGACAACGCTGCGGTCTTCGGCGAAGTCGGTTTGTCTGGCGAGATCCGCCACGTGCCCTTCATCGAAAAGCGCATCGCCGAAGCGAAGAAGCTCGGATTTGACGTCGCAATTGGTCCTGCACTGCCGGCAGGAAGCAAGAAACAGCCAATGCTCCATAGTGTCCGCGATGTTCGGGCAGCGCTCAACGAGTTCCTGAAGCAGTAGCCCATGCCTATCCAGTCGATACTAAAAGTAGTAGCTCCCGGGCTACTACTTTTATAACTAGAATATCGTTATCGGAGGCTTCTTCTTCCTTCAGGGCCCGCCACCCCCGCCGCCGGAAGTAGTGTACGTCGTCGGCATTGTCTTGGTGTCGCTTGATTGGTAGAGTGCGCTATCAGTCACCGTTGCTGTTACGGTCACGTTCCCGCTCGAACCGTTCGCGGCCGTAGGTATGTAGAAGGTCGATACGCTGCTCGGCGAGTCGCTGACAGAGTATTTTGCAACTTGCTTGCCGTCAACCGATATCACGACGGAGCCGGGGAATTTGCTGCTACTGAGCGGGTGCGTTCCCTGGCTGACGGTCACGGTGATTTGGCAGCCTTGGTCGCCATTGTCGGTATTGTCGCATGTCCCTGGCGTTGTAAGGGTGATGAACGGCATGTCGTCATCGCAGCTGTGGACGTCATCAGTCCCGGTCACGGCGCTCTGCTGGGACGACCCAGTAACGAATTTGTCGACAGAGAAGCTCGACGCGCTGCCGCCGGACAATGTCTGCTTTGCGAGTGCCGGTGTGCAGCTCGTCGCCAGCTTGCCGGACACTTTGTCTACTACTTGGGTGGTGTTGACGACGGTTGGGGCTTTGTACCACGACGGGAAGAGGTCGGTGCTTGGGCTGGGCACGATCTCACCGTTACTGGAAATCTTGCTGTGAAGTACATATGCGGGCAATACTTTGATATCCGATGGGCGTTGCCAGTTGACGGGCTTCAGGCCATTATGCGCGTATTGCATGAAGCCTTTTACGAGCGGTTCGGTCAAATATTCCATGAATGTGTGCAAATCTTTGTTGCGCTGGTGGTTGCCAACCCAAGCTACGACCGCGTACTTGGTGGACCAGCTAGTCATCAGGCCGTCGAAGCCGTTGTTGGTCGTGCCGGTTTTGATGGCGAAATGCCAACCTTGGTAGCGGTGGAACTTGTAGTAGTAACAATCCGTTGCCGAACAGCTGCCGGGCAGGTAGCTGGCATTCGGGTCGGACGCCATATCATCGACGATATATGCTGTATCTTTGTTTACGACTTGTTTGCCTTGCGGCTGTTGCCACTTGTATAACTGGTCGCCGGATGCATCGGTGACGCTGAGCAGGAATGTCCGTGGAATGGCGACCCCCAAGCGAGCGAGCGTGGACAGGCCGTTCACGTGGTCGTCAAGGTACAGGTACGCTCCGTCGCCGATTGCCGACGCGCCGTAACACTGGTCGGTAACCGTCAAGGTTTCGTTGGCGTAACAATTGTAGGTGCGCCCAAGGTATGGGTTGTCCATCATTGCCGATGCCGTGTCGATGGTTTTTTCGATGGATGGAACTACATCGCTTAGGCCGGTACCGGTGTTAGGCACGGCCGACATCATCGCCTTTACCGCTGGTACGTTGCGCGAGCCGCCAAGCGCGTATCGAAGCGTGATCGGGCCAGGGTAGCGGAAATCGTAATCTTCCAAGCAGTTCCCGCCGTTTTTCGGGGCAGCATGGTTCGTACAAGGGTAGCCTGGCAGAACCGTCTGCGAATCGTAGATAACCGAGCCCGCGCCGACGTCCGTGTTGTTATCGATGAACGTCGTATAGTCGTAAGGCTTGAAGCTCGATCCTGGCGGTATCAAGATGCCGGCCGCGTAATTATTCTGGCCATATGTTGGGTTAGTGAAATCAACGCCGCCGACCAGCGCGACGATCTGCCCGGACTGGACATCCTCGGCTACGATAGCTTCCTCGTCCGCGTTGCCATAGCTCAAGCGCTGGATATTGGCGTAGTTGTCGGAGACTAACTTCTCTGCTTCAGTTTGCAGTTTGGTGTTAAGCGTCGTCCGGACTTGCCAGCCGCCGCGTTGGACCGTTTGGGCACCGAAACGTTGTTCCAGTTCCTGTTTGGCGGCCAAGACAAAATATGGTGCCTTGATGCCAGAATATTTTGATGTCAATGGATGGACCTGCTTGAGGATATCGACTTTCTTGGCGGCGTCGGCCTGCGCCTGTGTAATCATCTTCTGTTCTACCATTTGGTCAAGGATGTAGTGTTGGCGGGCAATGAGGTCCTGCTCGCCGAAATAGTCTGCGGTGACTTCTTTGTTGAATTTCGGGCTGCTGTACGGCGAGTAATATGGTGGATCCTGGGGAATCGCCGCGAGCATGGCGGATTGGGCAAGCGTCAAATGAGCAGCGTCTGTGTGGAAGTAGTCGCGCGCCGCTGCCTCGACGCCGTATTCAACGCCGCCGTATGGCGCGACGTTCAAGTAACCGGCGAGAATGTCGTCTTTTGAATACTCACGGCTGAGCTCAACGGCGAGGATAAGTTCTTTG
>CAZGPZ010000070.1:0-5470 GCA_964527385.1 uncultured Candidatus Saccharibacteria bacterium
CCCAAACGCGTGGCTGGGCGAATATCCCAGTTCGCCGCCCTCGTGAATAGAGCCTGGCACCTGGGGAGAAACGTGGCTGGAAATGCCGCCAGGAAACGAAAACTGCTTGAACAGCTTCTGCATGCCGAGTTCATCTTGGCTGATGCTCGGGTAGACTTCGCTGTAAGTGCCTTCCAAATACACGTTGCCGACAAGTGCCGGACCGCCGTGGCCAGGACCTGAGATGTATACCATATTCAGATCGTATTTTTTGATAATCCGGTTGAGGTGGACGTAAATAAAATTTTGCCCAGGCGTAGTGCCCCAGTGGCCAAGGATGAGTTGCTTGACATCGCGCATTTCCAACGGGCGTTTGAGGAGCGGGTTGTCGGACAAGTAGATCTGTCCAACCGACAAATAGTTCGCGGCACGCCAGTAGGCATTCATATTCTGGAGCGTGCTCTTGTCCAGCGGTTTTCGTGTTCGCATGGCACCACCTTTCGTTTGTTATTGCTTTTTGGTGAGCATATCCACGACGGCGCCGGCGATGGTCGATGCTTCGTCCGAAGGTATAACATGTACGGCTACGTGGCTGTCGGCGGCAGAGATCACAGCGTCACCACGCAAGTTGCGCTCCTCGTCAATCTTTAGGCCAAGAAAGTCGAGGTTCGCGCACACGAGCGCCCTGATTTTCGGTGCTTTCTCACCCATCCCGCCGCTAATCACCACTGTGTCGATGCCGCCAAGCGCCGCTGCGTACGCGCCAATGGTTTTGCGGGCGTTGTAACAAAAGAGCTCAACGGCGTCTTTGGCGCGCGGGTCGTGGTCCATGGACTCAAGCAGCTGCTTCATGTCGGATGAAGTCTCGGAAATACCGAGCAATCCGGAATGGAAGTTGACCATATCGCTGAACTGTTCGGGCGTCATATTTTCCGTCTGTGCCAGATACAGCGGCAGGCCGGGGTCCAGGTCGCCGGAACGGGTGCTCATTGGTATGCCGGCAGACGGGGTGAAGGACATAGTCGTGTCGATAGGCTTGCCGTAGTGGAGTGCAACGAGGCTGGCACCGCTGCCGAGGTGTGCCATTACAACTCGTCCATTAGCGGCATCTTCGCCGGCAGTTTCGCGGAGCGCTTTTAATAGTGACGTGTATGACAGCCCGTGAAAGCCGTAGCGGCGTATGCCTTTGGCTTCGTAGTGCCGTGGTATCGGCAACAGGCGTGATACGTTCGGCAGATCGTGGTGGAAGGCCGTGTCAAAGCAGGCGACATGCATGACTTCTGGGTAAATATGCCGCAGCCGCTCTATTAGTTGCAACTCAAGCGGCATGTGTTCTGGGTCAAATGCGGACAAGGTACCCAGGTTGTTCACGACCTCGTCGGTTACTTGCACGGGCCCAATGTATGCCGCGCCGCCATGCACGATGCGGTGCCCTACGGCTGCCACTGGTGCCCCAGATAATTGCTGGTTGGCCCAATCAACTAGTTTGTCGATTGCCTGGGCAAAGTCCGTGGGCGGAAGATTTTCAGTAAAATGGTCCAGCGAGCCATAGTCGGTGACCATCATGGCTGCAGCAGCCTGGCTGATGCCAGAAATTTCTGCCGATGTTATCCGCGTGGTAGATTCCCCGCGCGCGAACAAATCGAACTTGATGCTCGAAGAACCGGCGTTGGCAGTCAGAATATAATTGCCCTGCATATTGTTCGTTTTTTGGCCGTTAGCGGCAACCCTCGTGCATACCCATCATAATACCAAACTGCGCGCTGCGCTGTCTTTACGATATGTTGCTAGTTTTCCATGCGCAAGTGCATTATGATTATGGTAAAAGGGGAGGATGGCATGCCAGAAAACGAAGGGCAGGGTGATGATACTAGTAATGAGGCTAGCGTGGGACACACGGACGAAATGCACGGCGAGGGGCAGCAGCCAGGGACACAAGAATCAGCGCCGGAAATAGCTGGCGTAAATCCAATGACAACACCTGGGCGCCGTTCCCGCTTGCCGCGTTTCCATCCTGAAGTAGTGTTGCCGCGCGCGTTACGAACCAAGCTTGGACGTGCGGCACGCTATGTTTCGTTGGCGGGGCTTGCCGTTGTCATCGCGGCAGCCGGCACCGGCGCATGGTGGGCATCGGCGCGCCTTGGTGTCGGGCATGCCAAGCCGGTCAGCCGTTTTACGGCCACGGCAGTGCCATTCGCCGTAGCCGGCACGACACCGGCCCGTGACGCGCAGGACGTCACGGATGGTTCCAAAATAGTCGTTGATTTCAGCCGTCCTGTCGACGCTAGCAAGCTTGACGGCGATTTCTTCGTCTCGCCACAAGTAGATGGTACGTTTTCGCAAGGGACAGGCGACAAAGAAGCGGTCTTTACTCCTGCGGTGCCATTCAGTAGCGGCACGATTGTCAAAATAATGATCCACGGCGAGTACCAGAGCAAGGACGGCACCGTACTTGGTGCCGATTACTCGTTCGGCTTTACCATGGCTACCCCGAGCAATGCTGTGCTGTTCCAACGGAATGATTACCAGGATATCGTCGGTTCGATAGCGTCCGGCGAGACGGCGCAATACACGTTGCAAGTCGGAGACGGGGTATCCGCGAAGGGCAAAGTTACCGTTTATAAGTCAGATATGGCTTCTCTCCTGAACTCGATCGTGTATGTTGATAAGGCTACTTCCGATGGTTATTCATACGCAACATTCAAGGACAACCCGGTCAATACCGCGGCGATGCAATCGGTTCAAACGGTTGATAGCCTGAAAGACGGCGCAACCTTCAGTGTTAACCAAAGCGATGGTGTCTACGTGCTGGTTGCGACCGACAACGGGGGGCAGGTCGGGTCGACCTGGCTCGTCGTCAGCAGCCTTGGCGTCATGGCCAGGCAAGACGATCAGCAAACAGTGCTGTCGGCGGCGATGTATGGCTCAAGCCAGCCAGTAGATATCACCGCGACGTTTTATAGCCTGAAGGACAGTGTGCAGCAGGTCTCGCAAGCAGATGTGAATGGTACCGGCAACGTATCGACGCCGCTTGGCGAATCTGGCGATGTTATCGTCGCGCAGACTTCAGATGGCAAACAAGCATTCGTGCCGCTGTCAATCAACTACACCCTTGCCGATATACGCGTACAAAAAAACCTTAGCAAAAGCCACGATATCTATGGCCTGACTGACCGCCCGACGTACCAGGTTGGCGATACGGTGAAATATGCGGGATTTGTGCGAGTTGACAACGACGGGCAATATACCGTGCCAGCAGCCGGCACGACGCTGAAAATGTATACATTGGCATCATATGGCGACCATTTGTCAGACTTTACTGCGACGATTGGCGCAGGCGGGACTATCAGCGGGGAGGTGAATGTCACCAGCAAGTTCGTGCCGTCGGACGGCGCGAGCCAAAATATCCAGATCTACTACGCCGCCGCAGACCAAGACGGGGCGCCATTCGACCAGCCGATAGCGTCATTTACCGTTACCAAAAACAAACCCTCGTCTGACACGCTCCATGTTGCGTTCAGCAAGTCGTCCTACATTGCAAGCGACACGGTGGTGGCAACAATAACCGGCAAGACGAGTGCCGGCGCGCCGCTTTCGGGCGTATCAGCCACGGTCAATATATATGCCCGCCAATACTACGAAGGCAACGAATCGCAGAACCAAGCTTCCCTTGGTTACATCGGCGAGAAGTTGAAAGGCAGCCCGATCACGGTGAAGTTGAATGCTAGCGGGCAAGCGACGGTACCCGTGCCTGTTAGCTCGTTGCCTGCAGGCAGCAGCCAAGTCGTTACTGTCCAGGCGAATATGAACGATGGCAGCGGCAATCCCGTAGCTGGTGGCGCTGACGCCGTAGTACATGAGGGTAATGGCGTGTTGGTATTTGGAAGCGGCCGTTCGGTTGTTTCGCCAGGCAGCAACTTAGTAGCGCGCGTGTACGCGCAAACGCTTGCTGGCGCGCCGTTGGCAAATGTGCTCGTTAACTACAAGTTGCAAGCGAATACATATGATGCGGCTACGTCGTCGACGCGAACGACTACGGTTGCTAGTGGGCAGGTGACGGCTGATGCCAGCGGCTTTGCGACTATCAGTATTGAAGTAAATGCCAGCTATACGTCGTCGACCACGTTTGACCTGAACGCCTGGACCGGCGACGCGAACAATAACAAAATCACTGCCGACAATTACTACTACATCAGTAATGGCAGCAGCGCGTATAGCGATGTCGAGCTTACGAATATCGACGTCTCCGGATCCCCAAACGCTGTCCAAGTCGGCCATACTATGAGCTTGACCGTGACGGCGCCGTATGACATCCACGCCCTGGCGAGCCTGGAGAGAGGGCGCATACACAAGTACGAGGTGGTTGATTTCCACCAGGGTGATAACACCTATACTGTCCAAGTAACTTCGGACTTAGCGCCGTCATTCAGCTTGGTCTTCAGCTACTTCCATGATGGCTCGCCGTACACCGAAGGTGTTACATACGACGTGCCGCCGGTAAGCCAGCAGGCAACCTTGTCACTCACATCGGATGCCAGTTCGTATGCTGCCAACAGCACGGCAAATATTACCCTTGCGGCCAAAGACTCGGATGGTAATCCGCTTGCGACTGACGTTGTACTCGGCGTGGTTGACGCGGATGTGTACAATCTGAACAACGAAGCTACGCCGGATATGTTCAACTTCCTATTCGGTCCGCGCGAAATAACTACCAATAGTTCGTCGTCATTGACCGGTATCGGCAGCGGTGGCGGCAAGTGCGGTGGCGGCGGTTCGGACCAGCCGGACCTTTTGAACCCGCTCGGCACGACGCTTCTTTGGAAACCCTTGCTTTCGACGAATGCGTCAGGGATGCTCAACGCGAGCGTGAAATTACCAAAAGGCACCTGGCGTGTCTACGCATACTCCATGAGCGGCGATTCAGTAGTGGGCAGTACCGCTATAACGGTTGTGTCGAAGTAGCAAGACAAGTGATGGTCGCCGCTTTGCCTGCCGAGCCTTTAAATCCATAGCTGTCAAGCGTTCATCATGCACGTTCAGGTTCGTCTTGGCGGCAATGTACCAAGCGCCGACGAGGCTACAGCGCCTGCAGTTTATAGTGCTTTACACAAGGCTTTCTGCTAGTACTATATTGCTGCCGCCGAGACCGGATTCCAATGACCGAAGGGCGCTTTCGTGTGCTTTCTGTCCGTGCAATGTTGCGACACAGTCGCTCACGACGCTGACAGGGATGTTGAGATCAAAGATGCCCATCGCGGTAGTGAAGACGCTAATATCAGTAAATACTCCCGCTAGGTACACACGGTCGTAGTGCTTGAGGATGGGTAACAATTCGTTGGTCAGGCATGAATAGCTGGCGCGCCAGTATGTTCGCAGGCGCAGGGGCTGGATTTCGGGGATTTCATCCGTGTCGCCAGGCGCTACAAACCGATACCAATGCAATTGGCTGTGGAACAAGCTGTCGGGATCATTGCGGAACCGGCAATGCACC
>CAZGPZ010000071.1:0-5450 GCA_964527385.1 uncultured Candidatus Saccharibacteria bacterium
CCAGCAATGACAAGATACGGTGGCTCAAAATTTTGTAATACGTACGCTTCCAGCATATTCATAATATGCTGCTTCACTGGGATTTCTTGCTTTTCTGAGATAATCCGATATGTAGTCTGCCACGATTCGATGAGCCGGCTAGGCATAAACTTTTTATCTTTAGGCATCTCTTGAAGCAATTGATTGTCAATCTCCCTGGCTGTTTGCAAAATTTCATCGATTGTCGGCGCTTTTGCGGCGAGCGCCAACAGGATCACCTTCATACAATCGCAGAAAGTTGTCTCGAACTTCCAGTTATCATCAATGAGCGTATCATCAAGATCAAAACAGATTAATTTTTGCGTATTCTGGGACACTGCTATTCGCCTTCAAATCTAATTAAATCTTGCTATGAATCTATTCCGTGGTGGGCGAGGAGGGACTCGAACCCTCAAGGCTTTTAAGACCAGTGGATTTTAAGTCCGCCGCGTATACCATTCCGCCACTCGCCCTAATTGTTATAAATATGGAGGCACGTATGGGAGTTGCACCCATCTTTAGAGTTTTGCAGACTCTCGCGTAACTGCTCCGCCAACGCGCCATTGACACTCTAGGATTATACCGTGCTGTGCGCTTGCCGCAAACACCTATCGTGTTTTGCGTGCGCCGGCTTGCTGGACAGTGGACATAGCGCCCGCAGCAAGACGTAGGAAATCCTGCTGCTGGCGGGGTGTTAGACCGTAGAAGAACGGCTTAAGAATTTGCGGCAATGTCGGCTCAAATCCAATGAGTGGGTCGTCGGCACGGTGTGGCGGTTCGGCAATAAACACGTCTTCGGCGGTCATCCCAGCAAATGCCAAGTCGCTCGCGACCGTGGACCAATGCTGGTTAGCTGGAATCCAGCCGTGCTCGCGCGCCACTAATTGCAACTGTATACAGCGCGGTGCATGGCTGGCGGCCGCGATATGTATCACTTTGTCGATCCCCCGCGCATGGAAATCGCGGCCGCCAAGTTTGATCTCGTCGAGCGTGCTACGGATAGAATCGCCGAGGATAATCCGCTCTACGCGTTGCCTCAGCACATCACGCGCCGAGGAGGACGTGCCTTGCAGCCTGTGCCGGAATCGCGGGAATGCCTTCAGCTCGTCAAACTTATCCAGCAGGAACCGGCGGGTATATTCTCCCTCTGACAGCCCATCTTTTGACGATGGTCCATCATAGACCATGGCTATTACTTCGTTTTCAGCTGGCTCGTCTAGCAAGCACTCCAAGAGCTTCGCACCCGTCCCGAGCTTGTCCTGCTCCGGAATACCCCATACAAGCTGTTCCCAATCTTGGCAGCCCAAGTTATAGACATGCAGGAGAATGCCGACCTTATGCATCAGTGACATTATACATGCGATCACTACCTACATTGTCCGTCCTGGCTGAACAATGAATAGAACCACTGGGAGACACACGTGATAGATATGCCCGAGGTATGTATTTATTAATAGCTGCGGGCTAGCCGTTTTGGACAACGTGCTGTTCGGTCATGCCAGCCTGGTTAACAGCCTGTTGATTCATAAGATAGGCCTGCGTATGCTTGGCAATCAGGTGACGAACACCACCAAAGATATTATAACCACCAAGAGATATCACTCCCTGGCGATGTAATAATGAAGCGAGGTCAGCGACAGTTTCATCATGTATCTGTGCTAATGCTTCCGGCGGCAACGAACTTCCTGTTTCTGCAACCAAATCTGCCATATAACTCCTTAAAGGTTAATCATAATCCAGCTGATACTAGTATACCAAGAAGCCTGCTGGGCGGCATGGCATAAATATCACAGGGCAAGATACACAACTTCAGGCTGCAATGACGGTATGATAATCGCCATCAATAACGAGCGCTTCGCGGTCAGCTAGCGGTTGGACGGCGTAGCCTTCGCCGGGCAATTGCCTGGCTAAGCGTTCCATGATCGGCCCATAAAAGTTATGGTCCGAGTGCGGCAAAATGACCGTCTCAGTTAGGCTCATGCCTTCTGGTACGAACTTCGGCGCGAACGACGCATCGTCGGCTTCCTCAAAGCCCCGGATGGTCGGTCCGGCAACGATGGCACCGGCGCTGCCACCGGCATAGATCCTGCCATCTGCTGCCAATTCCTTAATAAGTTCTGCTGCACCGGAGTTATGCAGCAGCCAATTCAGGTAAAAGGTGTTGCCGCCGCCCACCCAAACGACATCGTTGGCTCCGAGCAACTCACGCAACTCGCCTCGATATTTCTGGTCTGTATATTCACGCAAATCTACTTGCGTGACGCGCATCCCGGCATCAAGCAATGATTGCCGGGCAGTTCTTACCCACTTCGGCTCTCCCTTTTCGTCATCAGCGCCGTTCTCGATGAGCGCGACTTTGAGCCCGTCCAGGTGCTTGCCGGCAAGTTCCTCGAATGCTTCCCTGAATTCTGGCAATAGCCACTGCGACATCAAAAACAGTTTCATTGGGTAACCACGTAATGGTTCTGTATGGTACTCCGGCCGATTCGCTTAGTACTTTGCAGCTGCAATCCCAGCCGCATATCGTACTTGCCGAAAAGGCGGACGCCGCCGCCAAGGAGAACCGGCTCAACGTCGAGAATGATTTCATCTATTAACCCAAGTTTCGCCAAGCTGCCATTCAGTTCGCCGCCGCCGATCAGCCCTATCTTGCCTGCTTCGGGCAAATCCGCTTTCGTGCTGACTTGTATCTTTTCATAGCCGCCTGTATCCGCGCCTGGGTTGGAGGTCACGACGAGGTACTCCGGGCCGTCGACGAATTCGCCGCCATCCCGCATGATTTCGTACGTCCGGCGCCCGAGCAGGCAAACATCGCACGTAGCTACGAACGCCTGGAACGCGACCCATTCCTCATCGCTCCACGGTGTCTCGTCATGTTCCCCGGCAATGAACCCATCAACAGAGATTGCGTTATAGAGAACAATCATACTCATGCAGTAGAGTATACCAGCGAGGGGGCAAACTACGCTGCGGAATCTTGTAGGAGACGCCCGACAACCTGTTCCATGAACAACTCAAGTTTTGGCGCCATCTCCCTCTGGTGTTGTGCTTCGTCCACTAATGCATCGTCTCTCTTGGTCAATGCATCTAACTTGCGTTTATAATCAGCAGCGTCACTAAGCGCTGTATAGACTTCATGCCTCAGTGGACTATCAGTGTTCGAACCACGGCTACGAGCATGAGCGGAAAGAGCTTTCGCGATTGACTCTTCATAGAGTCGAAGCATACCCTGGGGCGTCAATGCATCTTCACGGCGCAAATCTCCCACTTCACGTGCCACGTCCGCCCAGAGGCATGCATCAGACCGTCTTTGTGTTGCCCCATCTTCATCTAAGCCTTCTAGCGCCCCCTTTGAAACATCAAGAAAAGGCACGTATACATCATTGATTGACTGCAAAATTGGTGCACTGCCTGCGACACGTAGTGGATCCGTATCTTGGGCCGCATATCCCTTAATTTGCTCTATCTGTTGCGCAATCATGCTAAAACTCCTCCATCTATGGCATTACACCGCAAGCGCGGCAATTTATACCACGTTCGTGTAGTCTGTCCCCATCCGAGATTTTGGTCTTGAACGGAGATAGGCCCACGAATTCGTGCAGCTGGGTCATTGCTCATTGTGAGGCAAATCACCAAACCGTTGTGAATTATTTCACATACCTTATGTTTTGTATATACGAACAGTTTACGAACTAACTTTCCAGGCAATCAGACGTCCTGGGAGAAGATAATCGCCGAGTATGGTCCGATGTCCAGTGAGCCGTTGTGGTTCGTTGCTGTGACGTCAAACGTGGCGGTATCTTTGAAGTCGGGGCTGTAGCCTTTCCAGTCGCTGTTAAACCGCACGCGCCATAGTCCGTCGCGTGGAAAATAAATAGTATAGTTTTTCTGGGTCTTGTTGGCAAAGTTCAACACCACCACGACATCGTCTTTCGGTCCGCCGCGTTCCCAGCGGTGGTAGGCGAGCATTTTGTTGTCTTCGTTCAGGTGAATAATATTGAAACAGTGGTGGATAAGCCCGCGTGTGGTATCATACTGATTTTTGCGCAGAGCGATCAGATGCTTGTGCGCTTCAACGATACCCGCGAATCTTTCCGCATTTTTCCAGTCCAGCGCCTGGTAATCGTTAAAACTGCCCGATTCCATGAATTCCTGGCCCTGGAACAGCATAGGCATGCCGGGTGCGGTCAGTATGATCGCGCTGGCAAGGAGCGAGCGGCGACGGGCGTACAATCCGGACGGGTCGCTGGGCTGTATTTCCGCGTTCATGCGCTTGCCACCATTCGCGGCAGAGTCGTGCGAATCGCTGTAAATAACTCGCTGGAAAGCGTCGCCGTTATAGGTGCGGTTCAGGGCATTCGCCACGGCAGTAAGGTTACGGTCGGCATCGTTGGTGGCGTCCAGGGCGCTCCGCAAAACAAACGGCAAATTAACTTCCCACTGCGCCGAAAAACCCGCACCGCCATCGGTTTTCGGCTTGGTAATGTAATCATTGCCCGACGTGTCCTCGGCAACCAACAGGATGCCAGGGTTAATCTTGCGCGCAACGTTGGTGATTCCCTGCAGCAACTGCCAACCGTCGGCCAGATCGTTGCCCGGATCATCATTATGCCCTTTGGCGTTGCGAATAAAAATCGTCGAGTCGACGCGGATGCCGTCCAAGCGGAAATCATGCGCCCACATGCGGACGTTGTCATAGATGAACTGGCGCACTTCTGCACGGCCGTAATCGGGGCGCACATCACCCCAAGGTGTTGTGGAGCGCCAATCATTATAAAAATACACGCCGCCTTTGCTGTTTTCCGACCAGCCGTCGAATTGCCACAAGTCCAGCCCATCTGGCCCGAAATGGTTGTATACCACATCAAGGATAACGCCGATGCCACGCGCATGTGCCGCTTTGACAAATTCCAGGAAAGCATGGCGGCCGCCGTATAAGCTCTCGACGGCATAGATGAAATCCGTCGCATAACCCCAGCCTTTGTCATTCGGCATGCTGCCCACCGGCATGAGCTCGATCATATTGACGCCAAGCCCAGCCAGGTAGTCCAGCTTTTCAGCCGCAGCCTCGAATGTCCCCGGCGTCGATGGGTCTGGCCGGTTGAACGTGCCGACGTGCATCTCGTAGATAACGAATTCATTGAACGTAGTGCCGGCAAATTCTTGGCTGCCCCAATCAAAATGTGGATCAATCACGACCGAGTTGCCGGCGTTCGTCGTTACCTGCATGGCACGCGGATCGTTCTTGTACATCTGTTGCGTGCCGGTATCTATGACGTAGCGGTACTCAGAACCCGCAACGGCATCTTGCGCGAAACCAGCCCAATAGCCGTCGTCCTCGCTCGCGAGCGGCTGGAGTTGCCACCCATTAAAAGTCCCGGTAACCGACACGCTTTTAGCAAATGGCGCCCAGACACGGAAGCTCACACCAT
>CAZGPZ010000072.1:0-228 GCA_964527385.1 uncultured Candidatus Saccharibacteria bacterium
GTGCAGCAGCAAAATGTCGATGTAATCTTAACGGTTCCGGGCGGACCTGATTCACGTGCTGCCCGGCGTAAAAGAGTTGCTTCCGGCGCTTGCCGCGCATGGTCACGTTCTCGGTTTGGTGACGGGCAACCTGGAGCTGTTTGCCAAGCGCAAATTAGAAACGCTGGGCATTTGGTCGTATTTCACTGTTGGCGGTTTTGGCAGCGACCCGCATCAGGCGCGGGCCGA
>CAZGPZ010000072.1:238-5415 GCA_964527385.1 uncultured Candidatus Saccharibacteria bacterium
CTGGTGACATTGGCCATTAAGCGGGCGGGGTTCGAGGACAGGCTCCAGGACGTATACCTGATCGGCGACACGGCAAAGGACATCGAAGCCGCGCATGATGCCGGCCTGGAGAATAGCGTCGGCGTAGTGAATGGTTTTCGCGACCCGAGCGAGCTCAGGGATGCCGGCGCCAAAATCGTGTTGGATGACTTCACTAATACCGTCCAGGTGCTCCAGGCCTTTGGGGTTGCAGGCCATGAAGATCACTAGGATTGCCGAGCAAGAGAAGTTAAAAGGCCGCTACTCCGTGTTCGTTGACGGGAAATATTCGTTCAGCCTCAGCGAGGGTGCGCTACTGGCGAGCAAGCTGGCGATTGGCCAGGATTTGGATGCGAGCGAGATTAAGCGTTGGAAGCAGGAATCCGCCGATGACAAGATATACGGCAACGCGCTTCGGTATGCCGCCATGCGCATGCGCAGTTCATGGGAGATGGAGCAGTACCTGAAACGCAAAGGTGCTCCCCCTGCCCTAGCAGACAAAGTGATTAACAAGTTAACTAATATTGATTTGTTAGATGACCAGAAATTTGCCCGCGCCTGGGTTGCCAACCGTCGCCTGCTCCGCCCCACTTCGAAGCGAAAATTACAACAGGAATTGCGCGCCAAACATGTAAGCGACGAGGTAATAGAGCTGGCATTACTGCAAGAAGATGGCAACGAATTGGATTCCCTGAGGGAAATAGTTGCCAAGAAGCGTAATCTCCCCAAGTACCAAGCTGACCCAGTAAAATTAATGCAATATCTAGCCCGCCAGGGTTTCAACTACGACGACATCAAAGCAGCTCTCAAAGGAATACCCGAAGACTAAGCGGCGCTTGCAGTGGCTGGCGAGCTGACGGTTTGCAACGGCTCGTTGATAATGATGTGTTTGCTGGTCACTTCAGCAATTTGCGAGCGGTCGACGCTAAGCGCGCCGCCCGTTAAGCTCTTCCAGAAGCTTTGCGCGACGTAAATCTTCTGTATATACATGCTGCTTGTCTCTATGGCGTAGTCGCTTACCTTTCCGACTGCCTGTTTGCCAGTAGTCACGACTGGTTTCTTGATAAGCTGGAACTGCATTTGCAGGACATCTTTCAGCCGCACCAGGTCGTCTTCCTCCGCCAGTACATCGTGGTCATTGATGATAAACCCCTGCTTCGACAACTCACGTATGTCTTGGGTGAGTAGAACCAGCTCGGCGCTATTGATGCTGTCCGCGCAGTAGAACCCCTCGCTCTTCAGGTTCCGCGGGTCAATGATGGCGGCCATCGTGTATGCCACCGGGTGTCCCGTCCGCAAGGACAGCACTGGCTTGTTCAGGAGATACCCGCTCAACTGCAGCATACTCTTATTGTACAACGGTTCCCCCTGGCGGCGCGCCTGCTATACTCTAGAGTAGATATGCCCCGATATTTCACTGCTTCATCTGGAAATGTTGATGATTCAGCCCAGCGGCTAGGCGAAGAACCGATTGAACGGCCCGGACCAGCACGTACGGATGAAGCATATATACCCCCAGAACCTCTGCGGGCTTGGCAAACGTTCACGGCACGTGCGCTGCAGCTAGCAACCGTGCCTGGCACAGGGGGTGATGCCGCCCGGACTGCCCTGGAACCGTTCCTATCGCAACCGGTCAACGAATCGCTTCCCGGGCAAATGGTGGAAGTCTTGGAAAGTATCCCTTCGGTGAAAGCATTTTTGCATCATAGGGGCGGTAAGCTGCTTGCTTGGGTTGGCATAGCACCAATACCGGAAGAACGTATTGGTCACGATCTGCAGTATGGAGGTGATATGACAGAGTCCGAGCGCCGGATGACCCGCCAGCGTTATAGGGAGGCACGTGATGTGAAGCTGGTGGCCTTGGCTGCCGGGCTTTATGGGGAGCCGATGCGTGATCTCGAGCCGGATGACAATGGCTTGCTGCATCACACGCTACGTTCCGGCGTGAAGATCGTTGTCAGCGCAGCGGCCCAGGAGCAGGCGCCGGGGCTTGTTAATCCTGCAACCTGGCAGGATCGCTGGCAGATCAAAGACCGGGTCTGGGTAGCGGACATCAATGGGCGTGAATTAATCTTGAAGGAAAGGAAAACAAACCGGCACGTCGACACTAAGCAGGGCGGCCATAAGGATGGCCTCGAATCCGCCGAAGAGTTTGACCGGGCTTTGCAATTCAGCGCGCTTGGCATGGTAGAAATGGGTGATGGCTCAATGCAGGCGCATTGGGAGCGTCCGGTTGGTTACGTTCAATTCCCTGACGGATTTTCATTTTGCGTGTTCGAACCGGAAAAGCGCCTAGCCGAAGCCAAGCCCCACGCTGACTTCCAGGAGCATCTACGGAGCGTGACTGCGGAGCTGCAACAAGCCATACTGCAGGTGCCGGAACTGTACCAGGAAGAGTTCAGGACCGTGCAGGCGCGCGCTAACCAGATATTTGCCGATCGTCCTGACATTTTGCGGAACTTTGATACTGGCGTGCCAAACCCTGCCGGCGCATTGACATTCGATGAATTTGCCTTGCTAAAAGCCCGCCACGTTGTCAGCGCGGTGCCAGGTAACTTGCGGCGGGTGATGTGGGGCATGGGAGTAGTTGATGGTGATGAAGAGGGCTACTACCTGCACGTATTGGCTGGCTCGGCATCTTATAAGCCCCGCTTGGACGTTTCGGCGTTTGATTACGAATACTATTTCCACGATGCTGCAGAAGCTTCCCGCCAAGCAAGAGAGGCTGAAGCCATACGCGAAAGTGGCAAGAGCATAGATAGCCATTTTGTCACGGATTATAATGACCGGACGATGATGACCGCCGCGTCATGTGCGTTCCTGGAAGCCGAAGGATGGAAATTACCCGAAATATATAGGACGTCACGCATGGTATTTAAGCGCGAAGCCGATGACGAACGAACATAGTAAGGTCACATTAGCCACTGGTAGCGCCGAAGCGACCGAACGTTTGGGCGAGGAGATAGGCTCCAGGCTGAGGGGTGGCGAGGTGATCGAGCTCGTCAGCGACCTTGGCGGTGGCAAGACCACGTTTGTGCGCGGGCTGGCGCGCGGCATGGGCAGCAGCCACAAAGTTTCGAGCCCAACTTTTACGATTAGCCAAGAATACAAGGCGGGCAGCAAAACAGTCGTTCATTTCGATTTTTACCGTTTGGACGAGCCCGGCCTCATGGCCGACGAGCTGGCAGAATCCATCAGCGACCCGCACGCTGTCGTGGTCGTGGAGTGGGGCGATATTGTCGCGGACGTCTTGCCAGGCGACCGCATAACTATCACCATACTGGCAACCGGTAACGACAGCCGCAAATTGACAGTCGAATATCCAGGATCACTAGCATACGCCATGGGAGATAGTTAACATGTTAATCATAACTTTTCGCACCGACAAGCCGGAATCCGAACTTGGCCTGTACGAAGACCAAAAGCAATTGGATTACGAGACCTGGCAAGCCCACCGCCAGCTCGGTACTACTATCCACCGGAAACTTGACGAACTCCTAAAGCGCAATGGCAAAACATTGCATGATGTCCAGGGGCTAGTGTGCTACCAGGGACCGGGAAGTTTCACGGGCCTTCGCATTGGGCTCAGTGTGGCCAATGCCCTGGCTTATGCGCTAAATATCCCGATTGTTGCACGGCAGGACCGGCAATGGCTGGAGCGCGGAATTGCCGACTTGCTAGCAGGCAAGAACGACTCCCTTGCCTTGCCCGAATACGGCTCCGAAGCCCATATAACCCCGCCGAAGAAATAGGGTTCCCCGGTTTTTCGCGTATAGCGTATAATTATTGCCAATCAAGAGGTACTTATGTCAAATACATTGAGCGCAGATATTAGCGCGGCTGTTTCTGAGTTCGGCGATGTCGACTACTCGCGCGAAGGCCAACCGCTGGAGACGTTGCACCGCTTGGTCGTGCAGTGCCTGGAGCAAAGCGGTGTCCGCTACGAGCTGGAAGGCATAAAGGATCCGAGCCGCATCGAAACCGGGGTTGTGGTTGTTGGCGATGCCAGCTTGACCGGCGATGCCCGGGACGAGGGCACGATTATCTATCTTCAGTACGGAGGAAACGTACGTGTGCCAAACCCGAGACAGCACTGGACACGTGCCTCGATTATTTTTGAAGACGAGGCCGAGCTGCCGACCGACAAAATCACCCTGTACGCAAGCAGAAATGGCAGCCATTACCCGCGCTATGGTCGGACAGTGACTAGGGTAGACGCACGGAACAAAGTGCAGGAAGAGCTTCAAAACGGCACGCACGAAGGTATCATGGACGAAGGAAGGGGCAAGCTGCGCGACGAGCTTGCGGGACCACGAGTTGCCCAGGCTATCCGGATTCTCGGCGCCTGTACGGTAGACAAGGCCCGGACCGGCGTCTTCGGGCTGCTGGCGAACAGCGAACGGCGCCAATACCACCCAATGCGTCCTGAACTCAAGCCATAACCTGCTACACTGACGACAAGGAGACAACGATGACCAGACTGCTCTACATGCAAGATTTTGACATTGAGGCGTGCGAAGCTGCTGTCGTTGCGGCGAGCCAAACCGAAGACGAGCGCACCGACGTCGTACTCGACCAGACCTGTTTCTACGCGCGTGGCGGCGGGCAAGATTGGGACCACGGAACGATCACCAAAGACGATACCAGTTTTGCCGTTAACGAAGTGCGTTTGGACGAAGAGGGAAACGTCCACCATTTTGGTACAGTCGAGAGCGGCTCATTTGCCGCAGGCGACCATGTCCATTGCATAGTCGACCACGAGCGCCGCATGGTTAACACGCGGCTGCATTCGGCAGGACACGTGCTCGACATGGCGGTTGACGCGTTGGGGCTCGGTTGGGTTCCCGGCAAGGGCCAGCATTACGCCGATTTGTCTGCCATCGAATATACCGGGGAATTTGACCCTGAAAAGGTGGAAGCATTACGCGCCAAGATCGAACAGCGCGCCAACGAACTGATCGCCAAAGGCAGCGACAACAAGCTGCTCTTCATGCCAGTCGATGAAATGCATACCGTTTGCCGCCACGTGCCGGAGAACATCCCGCGCAACAAGCCAGGCCGCGTCGTCATGTACGGCGATTTCGGCATCCCCTGCGGCGGCACTTGATCGTTTCACGTTAGGTATTTTGAAACAACCTTTTCATGATTATTTCACGGCA
>CAZGPZ010000073.1:0-5398 GCA_964527385.1 uncultured Candidatus Saccharibacteria bacterium
TGGCAGGTTTTACCGCATGTTGCCGAAAAGTACGCGCTAGCGTGAGGTTGCTCCAAGCTTGTACGTAGCTGGAAGTATGACGACCGATGCGGCTGCAAACAGGAGGAGCGCAAGAGTATACGAATGGAATGACTGGAAACTCGCCCCGAGTACCAACGGCGGGAAGAATCCTCCGATACCGCCAGCCGCTCCAACAATTCCTGTTACTGCACCTACTCGCTTTTCATTGGACAGGCGGCCGATCAATGTAAAAATCGCACCATTTCCCGCGCCGAGAAGGGCCGCGATTAGCAAGTACGCAATGGTGCCAAGCGGCATGAGCGTTGGGCTGGATGCGACGATACACGCAAGTACTGCAACACTTCCGAGCGCAAATCTCAGTACTATAGTGCCGCCAATATGATCACTCAGCCAGCCGCCAACCGGCCGGGCAAGTGTCGCCAGCAGGACGAACCCCGCCGCTCGAGCTGCCGCGTCGGTAGGCTCAAGGCTGTAATTGGCGTTTAACAAGATAGGTAGGTATAGGCCGAACGCTATGAATGCGCCAAAGGTAACCGCATACAATAATGCGAGCCATTTGGTCGGGCGCCAGTGCATCGCCTCAGCCAATCTTGCCACGGCTGGAGCCCGTGCAGGCTTCCATGCCGGAGCATCCTTGCTCCAAAGCATTAACGTGCCGGCTAGCAATAGCAAGGCAGCTACAAACAGAAAGGTTGCCGGCTTGCCAGCAGTATCATGCAAACGAGGCGTTAAAAAACCTGATAGAGCCGTTCCTGCATTACCAACCCCGTAGAGGCCAAGAGCAAAGCCGCGCTTCTGGCGCGGAAACCAGGCGCTCACGAATGGCACGCCAACCGCAAAAGATGCGCCAGCTATTCCTAGGCAAAAGGCAGCTGCGAGTAGCTCGGTATAATTTAAAGCCACCGCAAAAAAGGCTGTCGGAATGCTTGCGAAGATACAAACGGCAATGAACATCCTTCGACCACCAAAACGATCGGTGAGTAGTCCAAGCGGTATTCTGCCGAGCGAACCGACGATAACCGGCATGGCAATAAGCGCCGAGAGAGCGAAGGGGGACAGATTGAATTCAGAGGCGTACTTCGAAGCTAGGGGAGACAGGAGCGACCATGCCCAAAAGTTGAGCAGCAACAACCCCGTAGCGCTTGCTAAGGCCACATACTTCCCACTGCCAAATCTTTTAACGGGCATATTACGCAATGCTTACAGGGATTACGCTCATGTGTGCAGTTTGTCCTGAAAGCGAGCAACGAAGCGCAGCGCACTTACAGGCGCGCGAGCACCGGAATGCCGCTATCGACGCAAAAGGTACTATGCGCGGAAGCCCTCTCATATCGAGGCTTCCCAGTCGAATAGCACATTGTCTTCACGGTAGCCTCCTCGGCCTTCGCCAATGTGCTTGAAATCTTCAACAAATTCAATCGATTTTATATATTTCACCATCTTGTAACCAAGTTTCCGTTCGCAGCGCAGGCGCAAGGGTGCGCCATGCTCCAGGTTTAGCGGCTTCCAGTTCATTTCATATGCCAGAATCGTCTGCGCGTCGCGCATGTCGCTGAGGCGCAATGCTTCGTAAAACGGCTTGCCGTTAGCATCAACGTCATACGCATGGAAAACGACATACTTAGCGCGCTTGTCCGGCTTGGCCCGCGCAATGACTTCCCTCATATGCACGCCGCCCCATTCGCCGATAGCCGTCCAGCCTTGAATACATACATGTTTGGTAATTTGTTCCTGTTTCGGCATCGCTTTCAGGTCGTCGAGGCTAAACGAGACCTCATGTTCTACCAAGCCGTGTACTTTGAGCCGCCAATCTCTATAGCCGCCGTCACGCAAACGGTAAAATTCTTCGGTTTCTGGCGGGTATCCGTTCACGCGGAAAAACGCTGAAATGTCCTGCTTCTTGTACCGTGCGCGTGGTACCATCCGGCCAAAAACCAAATGAATGGTCGGATTCAATAGACTCACGAGAAGCTTGCGCATACCGACCCGATGATTGAGCGTAAAATAAGTGATGAGGATATTGAATACTAGCACGAATATCAGGGCTGAGCAGAAAACAGCCAATGCCGCTCCAAGGCTCACATGGGTTGTGCCAAGGGTAATGAGCCGTACATTGCGCGAAAAATACACCAGGCTCACCATGAGAACATGGGCAACGATAAAGGCCGAGAACAGTAGCATACCAATAAAGTGCAAGCTGCGCGCTGCTTGCCTGCGGCCGCCGAATAGCAGTGTGTAACGCGGAAACCGATTCGTAAAAGCCGGCGACATAGCCAGCGCCGTCAGGATCATGAGCGGCGGCAGCAAGAACGCCACGCCCGCATACGTCAATTGTTGCAGCGAATCATACGGATGGAATTCGCTGATCGGCGGGATATGCAGCGTAACATAGCCAAGAAAATCGTGCCATGCTTGCGGGAATACGCTCCATGTTGTCGGGACGAGTCGCCGCCAGTCGCCGCCAATAAACATATACCCCCAATACACCGCACCGCTCAGCATCCAGATGATGGCGGTAGTGAAGTGCCAGTTGCGTGCCATACCGAACTCATGGTGGCCGCCGCCCGGCAGCGTGAAGATATGGCTGGAAACCTCGGCTTCGTCATGGGCCGTCCACAGCTTGTCTTTCGGCATTTTTTTCTTGCCGAATTTCAGCCAGTAATTATCCCGCCGCGTATGGTCCGTCCAGTACAGCAAAGGATGGTCTGCCAGGATATGCAGCCCGCTGCGGATGAGCAGCAGAATACACACAAAATTAATAAAGTGCGTAATGACGATTACGAGCGGCGTGCTGTCTGAATCCATAATCTGCATCTAAGCATAACATTTATAAATTAACAATCATCCTGGTCACAGCCAGCGCCTTGCTGAAACGTATCATAAAGCACTACTGTTCCGACCGTGGGCAATTGAACATATGATATACTGTTCATATGAATTATATATCACTTGATCACTTTTTCATGACGCTCGGCAACAAGCAGCGCGTGCGCATCCTGCAATTCCTGGTACGGCAGGGCCCGATGGGCGTCAGTGCAATTGCGGACAAGCTCAAGATTGAACAATCGGCAGCATCTCATAGCCTTAAACAGTTACTGCTTTGTCACTTTGTTACGGTGAAGCAAGATGGCAAGGAGCGCATATACGCCATCAACGAAGACACGGTCAAGCCGTTATTTGAGCAGATCGACCGGCATGTTCAGAAGTATTGTGTCGAGGGTTGCGAACATTGGGAGTAAATGGAGGATACTATGGTAACAAACATAAAGCTTATTAAGAAGGAAGCGGTTGCCAACGGCACTATGGCGTTCCACTTCGAAAAGCCCGAAGGGTTTGCGTTCCGTGCCGGGCAGTTTGGCGATATCACCCTGATCAATCCGCCAGAGACTGACAGCGAAGGTGATACGCGCGGGTTTTCTATCGCCGCGGCACCCTACGAAAATTACCTCATGTTCGCTACGCGACTGCGCGACACGGCTTTCAAACGGGTTATCCGCGATTACCCGCTCGGCACTGAGGTGAAGCTCGATGCGCCGTATGGTGATTTCACGTTGCACAAAACAGAAACGACGCCAGCCGTATTTATCATCGGCGGCATTGGGGTCACGCCGGTGCGGAGCATGATCGCGCAAGCGACGCACGACAAAACAGCACACAAGATTACTCTGCTTCACGCCAACCGCTCGCTGGCAGACGCGCCGTTCAGGGCTGACTTCGAACAACTTGCAAAAGACAACCCAAACTTTACGTACATACCGGTCGTGACAGACGAAGCGCCCGACGGTTGGGCAGGCGAGCGTGGCCATGTTGACAAAGCAATGCTGGCACGGCATATTCCCGACCTGAACGCGCCAATCTATTACTTGTCCGGCCCAGAGGGCATGGTCAAAGCAATGCGGCAACTACTTGTCACCATCGGCGTAAATGAAGATACCATCAAAACTGAAGAATTTGCAGGGTATTGATATGGCAGTACGCATCAAACGGGCCTATGAAACACCGTCTTCGGATGACGGCAAACGTATCCTTATCGACCGTTTATGGCCGCGCGGGCTGACCAAAGGAAAGGCCAAGATTGACGTGTGGTTGAAAGATATCGCACCGAGCACGGAACTTCGGGAGTGGTTCAGTCATGACCCGGCAAAATGGCTGGAGTTCCAAAAGCGTTACCGTCAGGAGCTGGACGCAAATGAAGCAGTTGTCGGCCAGCTGCGCGAAGAGCTCAAGAAAGGGCAGGTCACGCTCGTCTATAGCGCCAAAGACGAACAGCATAACGACGCGGTCCTGCTCCAGGAATACCTTGATCAGTCGTGAGCCATGTTCGACTCTACCTTTACTTATACGGTCACGCCGCCGTTTCGGCTAGACCTGACCGTATGGGTTCTCCGGAGGCGGCAAAAGAACGCTACCGACCTATGGGAGGACCAGACATACACGCGTATTCTTGCACTCGGCGATACCCCCATAAAGCTCGCCGTGCTGCCGTGTGAAGAAAGGGTGTGAAGAAAGAGGACGCTCCTCTATAGGTGTTATTTCTTGCTAGTTCGTGGGAGTTCAAAAGTAATGATGATGGCTGGGGCTTGTGGGCGAGCTTCGAACTTTTAGGTTAGTTACAGTAGCATCGAAAGCCTTGCCAACCTACTTCTTATAGAACAATGACTCGATTTGTTTTAAATCGTTTGTTGGCTCGCTGTCAGTCAGGCTCTCAAGTGTATTGCCAGCTTCAGGGTCTTCAAAAATCAGCGCGAAGCTCGGGCTGTTTGCATTAAACACGCAATCCGGAAATAGCATGTGATGATGCCATGACACGCCTTTAGCGTTGAGCTGCTCTGCCCGTTCAATAACTCTTTGGACATTTGGTGTGGGAACATAGTCGGTTGTAACCGAGCTTGGGTCTAGTACTTTTTCGCCGTGGAGTAACGGAGCAAGCTCCTGACCAAGCTCTTTTTCTTCTTTATCCGAATAGAACACATACGCTTCCTTTGTTGCAGCGGATTCAAGTACAAAGGCGAATTGCTTCTTTTTATTAAAGGCGCAGGTCGGGCTCATGATATGAAAATGCCATTTCTGGCCAATTTCATGAAAATGGAGAGCTTTTTGTCTGATGTTGTCTAGGGTTGTTTCTGTCATGAGGTAATCATATCAAATATAAACAAAAAGACCTTTATATTACAGAGGTCAAACTGCTTATGGCTGGGGATGAGGGACTCGACCTGACCACGCAGCACAAACAGATGCTGCTCATGGCCACTTTTCAGCACAGCTAAAAAGCCAAGGGCGGTGTTAGTCCACCGGACTAACCCGTTCGAATCCCTATCGCCTGAGTACGAAAAAAGCGCCCATCTGCCTACTGGCAAATGAACGCTCTTTTCGTGGC
>CAZGPZ010000074.1:0-5310 GCA_964527385.1 uncultured Candidatus Saccharibacteria bacterium
CCCCCGAATGCCAGGACCAAAACCTGGTGCCTTACCACTTGGCTAATCCCCAATACGTGTTGGTGATAACTTGGAAAACGAAATGTAACAGATTGATTTTAGCGCATGCGGCTTGGTTTTACAACGGTCGTAGTGTATTGCCACGTAAACTGGACTGAGGTTTTAGCCGTGGTATTGTATAATGCGTCGTCAGTAGGAGATATAGGCTATGTTCCAAAAGAAGTCACCGGCAATCGTATGGTTTGTTGTCCTGCTTTTGGTCGGGGCTGGGTTAGCACTTGCCCTCCCGGCAAATATGGCTACGCTGCATGCGCTTGGCATAAATGAGGTGACCTACCGGCTCTCGATACTGTCGCTGATAGTGCCATATGGTGTAATTTGGTTTGCCGCGTTCTATGCGTACGCCAAACTTGAACAATACGCGCGAAAGCTTGAAAATACGCGCGAAGGCGAAGCGTTCAAGAAAATTGCTGACGGCGTTAGGTTCTTGGCATGGGGGTTGGCATTGTCAACTATTCTTTCGATACTTTTTCGCGGTATCGAGAGCTGGACACCGGGCTTTCACGCCGCGCACATCATCATTGATAACTATATTGGCCTTTTGGTGCCGCTCATCAGCTTTACTATGATCGGGAATGGCACCCGGCTCCTGGCGGAAATCGTGCGTTTGCGCCCGAGTTCGGCAGGCGTTCGCATGCTTGGCGTGGTGTTCTCAGTCATCGGGGTAACTTTTTCTTATTTTGTGATTCTCAACCAAGGCAACACCAGGAACGCATACTACTTGCCGCCGATAGTGCTGCTCATGACTATTGTCGTACCCTATATGTTCGCATGGCTGGTCGGCTCGGTTGGCGCATACGAGCTTCGGTTGTATGCAAGAAAGACCCGCGGCTTGCTCTACCAACGGGCGCTCGTTTGGCTTGCAAGTGGCTTGATAACCGTCGTTGGCGGTTCCATCATCGTGCAATATTTGGACGTTATTTTTGCTGGCAGAAGCGGATTGTCGCTCGGCATCGTCCTCGCGATTATCTACGCATTGCTTGCCATCCAGACTGTCGGCTACGCCTGCATAGCATTCGGCGCGAACAAATTGAAGAAAATCGAGGAAGTGTAGCCATGGCTGGCGTGACAACACTATACGACCGCATTGTCCGTGTCACCCACGTGTACCTCGGCCCGGCTGCCGACCGCTTCATAGACCGGCAAATCCGCAACCACTTGCACAAAGCGCCGCAAGACATTTCTTTCAGCGACCTGGACAAGTTGATTGACTGGATTCGCGCCGCCGTGTCCTTCCTAACCGAAGATAGCGAAATCGTCGAAGAATACACTGCCGAGCTATCGAAACTGACCAAGGCGCAAGATGGCAACCAGTCCAAGGATGCCCATGGCAACGCGTAAGCCGCCGATCAAGCAAAACGAATTGACGGTCGAAGAGGTCAAGGCGGAGTCCGAGGCAATATTCCGAAGTATAGGCGACGGCGCTATCGCGACAGACGAATTCGGGCATATTACCCGGATAAACCCGCGCGCACTCGCAATATTGGGGTTGCGTGCCGAGGAGGTGCTGGGAAAGTGGTTCCCGCGCGTCATCATCATCGTCAACCCGGACGGTTCGCCGCTCTCGCTGGTCGAACGCCCGATCGTGCGCATGTTCCTGACGGGCGAAGTCGTCAGCGAAAAAGCGCTATATAAAGCCATTGACGGCCGGCTCGTCCCCGTCAGTGTCACGGTGTCACCGATCATGTTCGACGGCAAGCCGGTTGGGGCGGTAGAAGTTTTTCGCGACGTTACTACCGAGAACGAAATCGACCGCATGAAAAGCGAGTTTATTTCGCTGGCTTCCCATCAGCTGCGCACGCCGCTTTCCACTATCCAGACTTACGCACATATGCTCGACGAGGATTTCATGGGTGAGTTGACAGCCAACCAATCCCGGGCAGTGCGAACCATTATCGCCGCCACGAGCAGTATGAATGAGCTGATCGGCACGCTCCTTAATATCGCGCGCATCGAAAGCGGCAAAATAGCGATCAAGAGCAAACGGCTTGACGCGGGCCAAATCATCGCGGACGTGGCAAAACAACTGCAAATGACCGCGGAGAGCCGCGGCGTCGTACTGGCGTGCAACAAGCCGCAAAAGGCCGTGGAGTTCCAAACTGACCAGTTGATCGCCAAGGAAATCCTTACCAATTTGGTCGGCAACGCGATCAAATACACGACCAGCATGGGGACCGTGAGCATCTCCGTGCGCGACCGCAAGCAAAGCGTATTATTTGAAATCCGTGATACTGGCATCGGTATTCCCAAACAAGCGCAAGAGAAAATATTTACCAAATTTTTCCGGGCGCATAACGTAGTACGCCAGGAAACGACCGGCACAGGGCTGGGATTGTACGTCGTCAAAGGCCTGGTTACGACGCTGCATGGGAATGTCTGGTTCAGGAGCGAGGAACACAAGGGCACAACATTTTTTGTATCCCTGCCAAAGGTTTTTCGTGCAGGCTCTACGGTAAAGGTGTAAGATATTTCATATGCAGGTGCAAAAGCCGCATGATAGTACAGAATCATGCCTGGTAATGTACGCAACGTGCTAAATGGGAGAAAAAACAAGAACGACATGGCAAGAATCCTCATAGTCGAAGATGACCGCGACCTGAACGCTGCCTACCAAATGATTTTAAAGAAAGCCGGACATACGGTCGGGTCGGCATTGAATGGCAAGGATGCGCTTGGCATGGCCGCAATGTTCAAGCCTGACTTGATACTGCTCGACCTTCTAATGCCCGTCATGGGCGGCCTCGAGTTTTTGCAAGAGTACAACCTTGACGAGCACAAAGGCGTCAAAGTCCTTATATTCACGAATATGGAAAACTCGCCAGAAGTTACCGAGGCATACAATTTGGGCGCGACGCGTTGCATCATCAAATCATGGACCGCGCCGCAAAGCCTCGCGAAAGTCGTCGACGACGTCCTGAAGAAAAAGCACTAACGGTCGAGCTTGACTTCGGCTATTGACTGGTCGTTCAGTGCAGTGTTGAGCGCTTTGACCTTGACTTTGTACGGTTCGTGTTTGCCGTAGGTGATAACGCCTAACGACTTGAGCTTGTTCAGCTCGGTCGCCGCCGTTTCGCGGGTCAAGCCGGTGAGGTTGGCAAAGTCCTGGTGTGTCAAGTCGAGCAATATTTCAACTTCTTCATCGGAGATTGGTTTGCCCTGGCTGAGAATAAGGTAGTGCAAGGTGTATATAAGCTTGTCGCTGGCGCGCGAATGCTGCAGCGCGTTCAAGCGCATCATACACCCCAGGTAGTCGGTCGTCAGGCGTTCGAGCACCGCGAAAAGTTCGTCGGGATGCGTCTTCAAGAACGCAATATAATCGTCGCGTGGCACGTGGTACAGGAGCGTCTCGTTGGACAGTGCTTCGTAGTAGTAGAGCGCGCTCGGCGCTTTGTATAGCGCCCACGGCGCGGGGAAAATCTCGCCATGCAGGTGAAAACCAACCGGCTTCTCGTCACCGTTATGGTTCAAGTTATATACTTTGACCACGCCTTGTTTGACGACATAGGCGGCCCGCGGCGCTTCGCCTTGGAATATGATAATCTCGCCCTTTGTGTACGTCTTGGCAGGGTACTGGTCCAGGAATGTTGCCATTGCGCTATGTTGGTTGCCCATAGTCTATTTCCAGTGTACGCTAGTCCGCGCGGCATGTGCTACTAGTCCCTCGTCACATATTCCGCCACATACAGTATGTGCCGTCTATCCATCCTTACCTGTAAAGAATATTACAGACAAATGCAGCTACGGGGTAGGCGCGCTAGCCGGCTTGGGAATCTGGTCGTTGCCCACGACGACGATAATATCAGCATCGTAAGCGGTCGCGTATGGGTTCGTTTTGGTAACATGCGGGCCGAACAATCCCTTTAGCACTCCCAGCGTTGCGGGCATGGCGCCATTTGTCGTGTCAATGATCGTGCTGGTAGCCGACACGGCCGAAGCGTCACCGATCGCGACGACGTTGACGCCTTTGGCAACAAGTATTTTTTCTTTGTCAGCAGCTAATCCGCCAGTATTAGTGCCGTTCAGGACAACGACGCGCGCACCTTCACGCACCACAAGATTATTGCTCATCAGGCGGGTAATGAATGCTTGAATGCTAGCAAAGTCATCGACGCCAGCGGCAGGTATTAATGCTGACTGGTGGGTTGGCGATGTGTAGTTCGACAGCAAGTTGACGCCGTTCGCGTCGTTCAGCCCGACCGACTGGATGTGGCTGTTCGTGATTTTTTGCCCCAACTCGTTGAGCCGACGCATTTCGCTTAACGTAAAGTTGGTACGGGCATTCTTGCCGATAGAATCAAAGAGCCGGCTGACCGCGACAGGGTTGGCGAGCACGCCGGCTGATAGCACTTTGCTCTTGAGCGCCAGGATCATGGCGCGCTGGTGCTCGGTCCGGTCGAAGTCGGAACGGGGAAAGCCGTACGCGCCGTAAGCATCACCACGCGCGCGCGCCAAATCGAGCGCTTGCTCGCCACCTAGGTGCTGCACGCCATTCTTAAGATTGACTAATGGACCATGCGTAACCCAGTCAACGCTCGGGTCATACAGCCCACGTGGGTCCTCGCTACTAATGGTAACGTCGATGCCTCCGACGGCATCGACGGCGTCACGGAGGGCATTGTAGTTAATAAGCGCGTAATACTGCGATTTAATGCCGAGCGTTTGTTCGATAGTTTGTTCGAGCAGGCCCATGCCGCCCGACGGATACCCTGGAGCACTAAAATGACCGGTCTGGCCATCGACGTACGCTTCATTGATCTTGGCATGGCCGTAACCAGGGATATCCACCCATAAATCGCGTGGTACGCTCAGCATGAACGCGGTGTTATGGACCGTGTCCAGGCTGACTATCATGATTGAGTCAGTCAGGTTCGCGCCATCGTGGCCGGGATCGTCGGCCGAGTTGCCCGCAAGCAAGATGTTAACCCTGCCTTTGTCTTCGCCTTTAAGCTTGGTCGTCGTTAATATATTGAAGATGTTGCCCTGGAAAACCTGCTGGAGGTTCGAGACGAGTTTGAACCCGAACCAGCCGCCAACGGCAAGGATGAGGGGAAGGGCCGGGGCCAATGCTGCCCACAGTGATGTTCCCATCTGTTTGAAGGCCATGCCAGCCGTGACACCGCGCTGACCGGCAACCGCGATCTCATGTCGCTGGCTGCGATCGGCGCGATCTTCCTGCTGCTCCTCGCCGCCTTCCGCAATCCCGCGAAAGCGATCGCGCCGCTGCTCCCGATCGTGCTCGCACTCGGCGCT
>CAZGPZ010000075.1:0-5309 GCA_964527385.1 uncultured Candidatus Saccharibacteria bacterium
ATGGGTGTGGGCAATCTAACCTGGGCCAGCGGCTGTCGGCGGTAGCCTACAAGCTCGGACACCCTGGGGATGTTTCAACAACATGGGCAAGTGACCCTCAACCGGGCCACTTTTTTAGTTTTCATGCCTGAGAGACCTATTGTTTTAATCAATAATTATGTTACATTAGGCGTGTGATAACAAATTACGCGCTAGAACCTGGTATTCCTGCTGCGGTTAGCCCAGAGGC
The DNA here is from genome assembly GCA_964527385.1 of uncultured Candidatus Saccharibacteria bacterium. Classification (GTDB taxonomy): domain Bacteria; phylum Patescibacteriota; class Saccharimonadia; order Saccharimonadales; family UBA4665; genus JANWHZ01. The sequence continues at coordinate 230 of CAZGPZ010000075.1, forward strand.
CGATGACTTGCTTGATGTGGCACTAGGCAGGCAAATTCCTGTCGAACTATTGGCGCCGGCGCATCCGAATAACACTGCCGACTGGGAACGCATCCAGGCGCTTCGTGCCCTCGGGTTCCGCAATAGCAGCGCCAGCCTCGCCAGCATGCACCGTGCCGCCCGCGAACCGGAAGCCGCGTACGAAGCCTCGAAGCTCGGTGATTACTGGGGCAGCGTCGCGCGCCTGCATTTTGCGCGCTCCATTGGCCTAACGGTGCCCATGTCAGGTGATCATCCGCTGGAACTAGTACGGAAATACGAGCAGTTCAAGTCGGAATTTGGCGGCACTGGCGACGAGGCGCAGGCACACCGGCACGAAGAAGCGGCGTGGTTGGGGCAATGTATTCGCGCCCGAACGAACATTGATGACGTGCATGTGGTGTGGTAATGCGTGGGCACGTTGAACAGTAATAGCAATATGACGTTCTTGCAAAAACTACCGAGACCATTCTTTGTGCTGGCGCCGATGGACGACGTGACAGATACGGCGTTCCGGCAAGTTATTGCTAGCACGGCTAAACCTGATATATTTTTTACAGAATTCGTGAATGTCGATGGGCTGCAAAGCCCCGGGCGCAAAAACTTGCTAAAGAAACTGCTATTCACGCCGGAAGAAACGCCGCTTGTCGCGCAAATCTGGGGCAAGGAACCAGAGAATTTCTACAAGACGGCTAGGGAACTCGCCGACGGGACGTTCGCGCGGGAGCTCGGGCTGCCTGCAGGTGCAAACTTCGCCGGCATCGACCTCAACATGGGGTGCCCCGACAAAACCGTCGTGAAGAATGGCGCTTGCAGCGCGCTGATCAATAACCGCCCGTTGGCGGCGGAGATTATTCATGCGACCAAAGAGGGAAGTGGCGGAAGGCTACCGGTAAGCGTCAAAACGCGCCTCGGTTTCACTACGACTGACCTTTCGTGGCCCGAGTTCTTGTTAACGCAAGATATCGCCATGTTGACGATCCATGGTCGGACACGCAAGGAAATGAGCAAGGTCCCCGCCCGTTGGGACGAGATAGAGGATGTGCGGGTACTGCGGGACCAAATCGCGCCGGGCACGTTCATTGTTGGCAACGGCGACGTCATGTCGCGCCAGCAGGGCCTCGGCTTGGCAAAACAGCACGGCCTGGACGGTATCATGGTTGGCCGCGGTGTCTTCCACGATCCGTTTTTGTTCGCTGAGTCCAGCCCATGGCAAACGATGGCCCCAAACCAAAAAATAACGCTGTTCGCGCGGCACGTCAGGTATTTTATAGAAGCGTACCCGCACGGCGAGCGGGCGTTGCCGCCACTCTATAAATTTTGCAAAGTGTATTGTATGGGTTTTGACGGCGCGAAGGAACTTCGCGAGCATATTGTCCAGGCGCGCACGGCAGCAGAACTGGCGCGTATTATTAACGAATCAGTTGAGCAAACCAAAGCGGCGTAGGGTTACCGTATCCAGCGCGGACGGGCGTGCAACGGGCGCGTGGCAGCCTTGCCCCACGTCAATGTCCGTTTTGAAATCTTCCTGACAAATGCCGGGCGGCTGAGGCCGGCAAGATCGCTGACTTTCCAGACTTTGTCGGCGGGCTTGTCAGCAAGCACGCTGTTAAAGACGCGCAGCCAGCGGGTAACATTGGCAGTCGTCGTGAATTCGCGCTTGTTAAAATCGTGCGCGGCGATCAAGGTAGTTTGCTTGGTGGCAGCATATTTATCGCTGTCCATCAGAAGCGCCGCGATGAGTTCTGCTCCGCGGTCCAGGTCGAAGTCCGCCCTGCCGAAATCTAAAATGTGCCCGGATTTTCCTTCGATGACTTGCAATGGCATGCCGCCGCGGTTGGATATAACTACCGGCACGCCATGCTCAATCCAATCCGTTATGCGGTTTTCCAAGCCCTCAGCTTCGGAGGTCTGGAGTCCCAATGCGCTGGTGTGCATGAGCGCGTTCATGGCACCGTAGTTATGCCGCAGGCGCACGACGATGATGTCTTCCATGTCGTCCGGGTATTTTTCCCGGCGCAAACGCAGCATTTCCTCGTACATAGGGATACCGCTTGGGTCATCAACCGAGCCGTTGCCAACGATCAATATTTCCGGCAAATCTTCGGCGGCCACGCCGGCAGCGGCCATGTTGTGCCTGGCCCGGACGCCCAGATCCATTGCCTTGTCCATGCCTTTTGACTCATCGAATCGGGCTGCTAGGACAATGCGGCGTTTGCCGGCGGCGAGCAGTTTCTGCTTGTCAGCAGAGCGTCCTTGCGCGGCGAATTCTTCGTTCTTGTCGGCGATTTCGTCGTTGATGAATTGGATGCCCTTGTGGATTTCCTCGAAGGTCAAGCGGCGGTTGAGGTCATCATGCGGCTCGACCGTAGCGGGCAAGAAAAACGTTTTGTCATAGATATCTTTTGGTACGAACGCTTCGACCGGGTGGAAGACAAACGCATCGGCTTCGCCGATACGGCATTCGTCGCGCAGGTATTCCCAGACTTCGCCCTGGGGCGTTGATGGATCAGCCATCAGTTCCCCTGAGTTATCTATGTGGTTGCGCCAGACGATCTTGGCCCGAGGGTTCAATTCCTTGAAAAAGGCGAACAACGGCGCCGGTTGCGGGTCGTCGATGACGATGATATCGGCGTCTTTGATGGGCAGCTGCCCACTCAAAACGGTTTTGTTCTCGTTATTCCAGCGCCGGTGCAACGATTTGCCCTCTGTGGTGATGCGCTCGGTGGTGCGTCGCTGGATAATGTTGTGCATCAATTTGGTAAAGACGAACGGGTTCTCGGCTGTGTCCTGCATGCTCGCCATGACATACCAATGCGCATTGATGCCCAGCAAATGCAGCATGTGGACGAGCGGGGGGCGAAGCATCGCCACGCCGCCGCCGGCCATCGTCGGGTTGATAAACACGACCCGCTTGCCACGTAACGTGCGGGCGAACCGCAGCATGAGCGCCCAGTCGCGTAAGCGCGTCATGTGCTTGTAATCTTTGAGCGTGATGCTGCTTGTAACAGTAGCTTCGTAGGTAGCTGGGTTCCGTTTCAGCCGGAAAATCTCCGCCTCGCGGTCCGCCTCATGTGCCTCATGCACGGCTGGCGGGCTAGTGACCATAAGTTCGGCCGAGTTCTTGCCCGTCGCAGCGACCGTTTCAGTTGTTACGTCCAAATCAGATGCCATAGTGTTCCTCGCAGTGCTACCCGAGGGGTAGCTGATAATAATTATTATGCCGGCTCACGGCAGATTGCAGGGCAAGCTCGCAAAACCTCACTAATGATAACAATACGCTCGTTTCGAATGAGATTTCAAGTGCAAAAATGTATTCGCATATCACCTGACGTAAGGTGTCGAATAAAAAATTTTACCCATGATCTATCCCGGCTTAGTCAATACCCCGTGCAGTATGCCGATTCCACGCTGCCGGTAAACGGGTTGGTGTTGAACGTGCAATCCGCATTCGAAGGGCTGCTGGGCTGGGTAGCTGGCGGCGTGTCGGCCAAGCCCGTCATTTGTCCCTGGCCGTTTCGTGTGCAATAGTCGGGACTTTGGTGCGTGAAGCCAGTGTTCGGGTCTTTGAACTGCTCATTCGTGTAGTACTGATACGAGCCGTTTGAGCACCACATGTATTGATATTTCTTCGTGCCCTTTGCGACCGTTTCGTTCGCCGGCTGGGTAACAACCCTCTCTGACACAACCGACTCGCCGAGATTTCTCCCGGACAGCGTATGCCGCACACCGACCACCGTTTCTGTCGTCCCATTCTGGCCGTTTTGCCGCACTTGCTGTTGCCCTAACTCCAGGCTGGAGTCTTGTATGTACAACGTCTTGTATATGATAGCGTTGTCACGTGTCTCGTCCGTCGTGAACGGGACGCAGTAGTACATAAGCACTGCCACCGCTACGATTGCTACGGCGCCCAGGATTACTACCTCGCGTCGCCTTAGGCGTATTGCTTTCATCCACGGCTTGGACGGTTGATGCCGCGCCTTGCGCTTAGGGGCACTCATATCGCAATTATATCATATTATTGTGCTAAAGTAATAATGGATGTTAATACAATGTTGCTGGCGGGCGAATTGTGATTGGACCAGGAAAAGGCGCAAATGGTGGGGGCGGTTGGATTTGAACCAACGACCAAAGGATTATGAGTCCTCTGCTCTAACCACTGAGCTACGCCCCCTCCACTTGAGTCTTACCTATATTGTTAAGGGTTTATATTACTTCGCGCCGTGAAATCTTCTAAGTTTCAATGAAGGATTTCTCGGGCCCGGCATATATTCTGGCTTATCGCTCGAATATGAACCGTCTGCCCTAACCTCTGAGTTACATTCCCGTGATTAGCAGCGAATAACAGATTGAAGTATACCAGATTACCCGATAGTTATATACTGTTTTTAGCTGATATGTTCCAAGAACAAAAAATCAAACACTACGTCAAAATAACGTACCAGACCGTCTTGCGGCTTCGTGACGTCCGGTTTGCCGGGCAAGTTTTGTTCGTGGTTATCGTGCTGCTCGTGAGCTGGAGCGGCGTAAAGGCGATTGATGCGAACTACGCGCTCCAGAAGCAAATTGCCCAGCTAGAACAGGAAAACGACGTGCAGCAGCTTGAGAACAATAATTTGGCGCTGCAAAACGACTACTACCAAAGTGACCAATACCTGGAGTTGTCAGCGCGGCAAAATTTCGGTTTGGGCGCGCCAGGGGAAAAGGAACTGGATGTGCCGAAGGCAGTGGCGCTGTCATACGTTGTCGTCCCGCCAAAAGAATCTGCCAGCGCGAAACCGAGCGTCGAACTCCCTGCATACCAGCGTAACATCCAGGCGTGGGTGAATTTCTTCCTCCATCGCCAGGATTGACAAACCCACCTCTGTACAATATAATTTCCTTAAGTCTTCTCCTGTAGTTTAGTGTTTAGGAAAAGGAGCAGGACCGGTCCGCCGTTAGGCGGAGGCGAATGTACTTCGCCAGGTCCGTTGAGAAAAAACTTCTGGTTTTGTCTCAAGCCTTCGGCGCGGGGTGGAGCAGCGGCAGCTCGCATGGCTCATAACCATGAGGTCCCAGGTTC
>CAZGPZ010000076.1:0-5116 GCA_964527385.1 uncultured Candidatus Saccharibacteria bacterium
AGGCGCCTACATCGAAGCCAAAAAATACGGGTCCAACATCTACGGTACCAGCGCTGCTGAGATGAAAACCGCGCACGACAGCGGCCAAACGGCGATTACTGACATTGAAGTGCAGGGCGTCGCGGAATACATGTCAATCGATCCCCAAACCCAAGTCGTTTTTGTGTTGCCGCCAAGTTTTGATGTATGGCAAGAGCGGTTCAGCCGCCGCTACGGGGACGCACCGGACGAGACTGTCCTGATAGAGCGCATGGAAGCATCGTTGCGCGAGCTGGAACACGCGCTGTCGGTGCCGTATCTCCATTTTGTCGTCAATGATTCTCTTGCTGGGGCAGTTGCCGAAGCCAAAGCGATAGTCGCCGGCAGCGAGGCGCCGCGCCACAACGAACAAGCCCACGAAGTCGCTCGCCAAATAGTCAATGAGCTGAAGCGCCAATTGTCGCGCCACAGCAGCTAGGGTATTGTGCAGCCGAAAGCACAACGCCGCTGCGTTCCAAGCCACGGCGATATCTGCTAACCTAGTAATACATGAACCAATTAGTTTACGCGGACGAATTCCGCGAAGCCCTTGGCAAATACCAGCCCTCCGAGCGCGCAAAGAAAATCTTGGGCAATGTCCGACTCCTATTATTCGTCGCGCCGACCGCGACGGGGCGCGACACCATTATCCACGAATTGCAACAGACCGGTCACTACCACGCCATCGTCAGCAATACCACGCGCACGCCGCGTACCAATAACGGCGTGACCGAGCAGAGCGGGCGGGAATACTGGTTCCAGACCGAGGAACAAATGCTCGACGAGCTCGGCAGCGGCGAATTGGTCGGCGCGGCGATCATCCACAACCAGCAGGTTTCCGGCATCAGCGTGCGCGAACTGGAAGCGGCGGAAAAGGATGGGAAAATTGCCGTGACGGATATCGAGATTGTCGGCGCGACCAGCATCCACAAACTCAAGCCGGACGCTATGTTCCTCTTCATGGTCCCTCTAAGCTTCGATATTTGGATGGAGCGCTTGCACATGCGCGGCTACATGGCGCCCGACGAACTCCTGCGCCGGATGGAGAGCGCCGAGCGCGAGCTGGCGACTGCACTGAAGGCAGATTACTTCAGCTTTATCCTGAACGACACGCTCGAAGGCACTGCGGCGGAAATCGATCGCCTCGTCACGACCGGCCAGTACGACCCATTCAAGGAACGCTCAGTGCGCGAAATCGCCCAGAACATGTACAAAGAAGTCAGCGCCTACCTCGGCAAGCACTCGCACCGATCGTAGTGTACAGAATATCCTTTCTAGCACTCTTGACGGGCATGGCAAAAGTACTAACTAGCACGCCGCTAGGCACAGGGAAGCCGCCCATCTTGCTGCTTTTTCTTCCAGTCCAGCTCGCAGTGGATCCACCACTGTTCGCTCGGGCCTTCAAAAAAATCATCAAGCTGAACTCCTCCCCTGCACCGATCGACGCACTAGTTAGCACTCTTGACATGCGAGTGCTAATTTTTTATGCTAGAATTGTATTAGCACTCGAATATGCTATCTGCTAACTAAGGAAGGGGAAACATATGTCAAAAATCATTGGGATCGACCTTGGTACGACGAACTCGGCTATGGCTGTCATGCAGTCTGGCAAGCCGGAGATCATTGCTAACTCTGAAGGCGCGCGCACGACGCCGTCGGTGGTGGCGATTAACAAGAACGGCGAACGCCTGGTTGGCCAGGTAGCCCGTCGTCAGCAAGTGACTAACTCAAAGAACACGATTTATGAAGTAAAGCGCCTGATCGGCCGCAAGTGGGACGACCCGGAAGTCCAGCGCGACCTTAAGCTTCTGGGTTACGAAATCGTCAAGTCTGGCAGTGGTGTTAAGGTCAAGATGGGCGATAAGGAATACAGCCCAGAAGAAGTCAGCGCCATGATCCTCGCCAAGCTGAAGGCTGACGCCGAAAGCTTCCTGGGCGACAAAGTGACCGAAGCGGTCATTACGGTGCCGGCATACTTCGACGATTCGCAGCGCCAGGCGACCAAAGACGCCGGCAAGATTGCCGGTTTGGAAGTCCGCCGCATTATCAACGAACCAACTGCGGCTGCCTTGGCGTACGGCCTCGACAAAGAAAAAGGCGAAGAGAAGATCGCCGTCTACGACCTTGGTGGCGGCACCTTCGACGTGTCTATCCTAGAACTGGGTGACGGTGTGTTTGAAGTGAAGTCGACCAATGGTGATACGCACCTCGGCGGTGCCGACTTCGACCGTGTGATCGTCAACTACTTCGTGGATGCATTCAAGAAAGATTCCGGTATTGATATCTCTAGCGACAAAGCCGCGATGCAGCGCCTGCGCGACGAAGCCGAGAAGGCCAAGATTGAGCTGTCGACCGCCCAAGAGGTCGACATCAACCTGCCGTTCTTAACGGCTGACGCCGATGGCCCGAAGCATTTCGAGCACAAACTGACCCGCGCCAAGCTGGAAGATTTAGTTCATGAGTTGATCGAAAAGACCGCCGCCCCGTGCGAGAAAGCGCTCAAAGACGCTGGTCTGAAAGCCAGCGATATCAACTCTGTTGTTCTCGTTGGCGGTATGACCCGCATGCCGGCTGTGCAGGAAAAGGTGAAGGCTATCTTCGGCAAAGACCCGATGAAGGGCGTGAACCCTGATGAAGTCGTCGCTGTGGGTGCTGCTATCCAGGGCGGCGTGCTACAAGGCGACGTCAAAGACGTCTTGCTGCTTGATGTTACGCCACTGTCACTCGGTATCGAGACCATGGGCGGCGTATTCACGAAGCTGATCGAGCGCAACACCACTATCCCAACCAGCAAATCCGAAGTTTTCTCCACCGCCGCCGACAGCCAGCCGCAAGTAGAAATCCACGTTGCCCAGGGGGAACGCGAAATGATCGCCGGCAACAAGAGCTTAGGGCGCTTTGTCCTAGACGGTATTCCACCGGCACCACGCGGCGTCCCGCAGATCGAAGTTACCTTCAATATCGACGCTAACGGCATCCTGAACGTGACCGCCAAGGACAAGGGTTCAGGCAAAGAGCAGAGCATTACTATCCAAGGTTCCGGTAATCTTTCCAAGGAAGACGTCGAGAAGATGGCCAAGGAAGCCGAAGCTCACGCCGACGAAGACAAGAAGAAGAAAGAAGCCGTCGAAGCCCGCAATTTGCTGGATTCTACCATCTACCAAGCTGAAAAGCTGAAGTCCGACAGCAAAGACAAGCTGTCTGATGAGGACATGAAGACGTTGAACGAAGCCATCGACACCGCCAAGAAAGTGTCCGGTGACGAAAGCGACGACAAAGACAAGCTGGAAGCCGCAGCCAAAGAGCTCAACGACAAGCTCATGCCCATCGGCGCCAAAATGTACGAATCCGCCGGAGGCGGAGCCAAGTCCGAGGCAAAGCCAGAAGAAGGCGAAGCCAAATCCGACGACAAGAAAGACGACGGCCCAGTAGAAGGCGAAGTCGTCGACGACAACAAAAAGTAAGGCTCCCGTCATTCCCGCGAAAGCGGGAATCCAGTAATAAATATTCCTACGACAAAGGCTGGCTACGCGTACATCTTGGCAAGCGACCGAAACGGAACACTCCATGTCGGTGTGACGAGCAACTTAGCAAAACATGTCGATGAGCACAAAAGCCACGCAGTTGATGGTTTTACCGAAAAATACGATATCGATAAGCTTGTTTGGCGCGAAATGTTTGATTCTATTGAGCAGGCTATTGTTCGCGAAAAGCAACTGAAAAAATGGAACCATGCGTGGAAACTAGCGCTCATTGAAAAAGGTTATCCAGGCTGGAACGATCTGGCAAAGGATATAATTTGACTGGATTCCCGAGCAAGTCGGGAATGACGAAGGGACCTGACCTGCATGAAATTGAAGCTTCAATAATGCATGCATATAAGGCATAATAATTGCTATGGCACAGGATCGCGATATTTAAGTTCGACAACCTGTTTCTGACTCAGAAGTATCAGCGATGCTGGATCTACGCTATAAGATGCTTGATGAGCCAGCTCGTGAGCCAAGACAGACTGAACTAGGGTATGGCGATACCCGTCCCGGGGCGACGCTGTATGTCGCGCTTCGGGCGGGCGAAGTCGTCGGAACTGCTGTATTGACGCGTTCACAGAAGGAAGGTCTATACCTAATTGATCAGGTTGCGACTCGTTATCATAGGCAGGGTATTGGCAGGGCTGTCATGCAGCACCTAGAGGTTGAAGCAAGAGACTTGGGCGCTACCCAGCTGGGGCTGGACGCCATAGGGACGGACGAAGCCTTACGATTCTATGATGCAATCGGCTACTCGCCCAGAGTAGGCGGGGGTAACCTCAGGGGCTGGCGGACAAAGGACTTATAAGTGTCTAGAGCCTGACTGATATAAAAGTAGTACACTGTAGAGTAATGAGCCGTTGTCCATATTACGCAACCACCGATCTCTGATACGTATCTCTTATACGTTCTAAAAATCGTAAGGAGATATTGCTATGGATTGGCATGAGTTTCTAATAATTGCTGCCGCTCACTTTGCGGCGATGAGCAGCCCAGGGCCTGATTTCGCGGTCGTAATGAAACAGTCGTTGAGGCACGGCCAGCGCGCCGGGACACTCACGGCACTTGGTATCGCCAACGGCATCGTGGTGCATATATTTTACTGCCTGGTTGGCTTCGCGCTACTGATCAAAAACACGCCGTGGCTGTTCCAATTCGTCAGGTTCGCCGGCGCTGCTTACTTATTGTGGATTGCAGTACATGCACTCCAAGCTGGTTGGAAAGGTTACCACAGTCGTCACATCGATAAAGGAACGCAGGAGAAAACCGATCTGCCGGCATGGAAAGCATGGCGGCAGGGCTTCGTAACGAACGTCACGAATCCGAAAGCCACGCTGTTTTTCCTGGTGCTATTCACCCAGGTCGTGAGCACCAAAACCCCGTTGCAAGTACGTATGGTATACGGGCTAGAAATGGTCTTAGTTACCGCAGGATGGTTCATATTGGTGGCGTGGTTGATCAACCGTCCAGCCTTTCGCCGGGGGTACGAGCGCGCATCATGGGCAGTGGACGGGATACTAGGGTTAGTACTCCTCGCTCTGGTCGTAAAGATAGTGATTTAGCCCTAG
>CAZGPZ010000077.1:0-5035 GCA_964527385.1 uncultured Candidatus Saccharibacteria bacterium
GCGAAGCGAACGGCAGGTTCGTGGAGCGACTGAGTCACGCAGGTGCTTGCACCGAGTAACAAAGGAGCGGATATAGGGAGCGTCAGCGACCGCTGTCCTGGCCCCGCAACCAAGAAAAGAGTCCCACGAATGTGGGGCTTTTTTCTTGGTTTTGAGATTAGGTCCGAACCTGGGACCAGCCAGCGGAGCTGGCGCAGGTCCCAGGTTCGGTGGAGCAAAGCCACGCGCAGATGCTTGCATCGAGCTAGGGCATTTCAGGCCTTGGTACGACGGGTAATTCTTCTGCCCAAACCTGCTCGAACGTGGTGGGTGGCACATTTTTCTGGCTCGGCCGTGCTCATGCATTCGGTGAAGCAAGTGACAGCCGAGCGCTGCTTTGCTCAGCCGAGGGCTTAGCGGCCTATATGCAATCATTGAGGTAGCGAAAAGATATGGTGAGCGTGCGAAAGAACACAGGCACACAACCGCTACGGTCAGGTATACTACTAGCAAGTACGTATCGGGCAATAGGGGGGTAAGGAGGGCACGAGGTGTCAGGAGCAATAGGGAGGCAAAATATTCCAGCTGAGCAACATGCCAAGTCTTTGCTTTGGCCATCCTACCGGTTAGCATTCCTGTTCGCCGCGCTCTCGGCGATCTACCTGTACGTTGTTATTGCAACCCCATTAGAAAAGAACCAATTCAACAAGTATGCAGGGACTACCGGTCATTCGCTTGCGGTAACGCTTGTTGTATATTTGCCGTTTATCCTGGTTTGGTTTGTTGCTTTGGGCGGTTATGCTCGGTTGCGGGAATACGTCCGGGCAATCAGGAAGTCGGCCGACGGTTCAGCATTCAATATGATCGCCCACGGCCTGTTTTGGATCACGCTGTGGCTGCCGATATCGGCGATTTTGGCGGCCGTGACCACGCAATACTACCGCCACAATCACCAAGCGACCGCATTGCTGGTGCGGGCATCCACCTACGTCAACCTGATCGCGTTGCTTGCCGCGTTCGCGCTGGTGTACCTTGGCTCGCGCCGCCTGTTGCGGGTAGCACGCATGCCAAACAGCGTGCCTGCAATCGGCCTCGTCATATACGTCACCTTCGCGGCGTTGTATTGCTTCCTTGTTTTCCGTGACCCGGCCCGGGTGGTAGCGACGCATGGCCACCCGGTGGCTACCTATTATTTGCCGGATCCCATTATACTTGCGACGATTGTCATTCCTCGGCTCATTAGTTGGTACTTGGGTTTGCAGGCCGCATACAATATCTATGTCTATCAGGTAAGCGTTTCGGGGAAAATTTACCGCGAGGCGTTGACAAGCCTTTCAATCGGCCTGGCTGGCGTCGTGACATTGACGGCGTTGTTCCGCAGCTTCCAAGCAGTTGCCGCCGAATTGAACAGGTTAAACATGACGATGTTGTTATTGGTGGTCTACGGCTTGCTTGCGTGCACGTCCATTGGGTATTTGTATATCGGAAAAGGCGCAGGCAAACTGGTTCGTTTCGAAAAGCTCTAGGGGCGCCATTGCATTGACAAATACCGATATTTATGTATAATATAGATTGTTGTGATATTCAAGCTTTAAGCGAGAATATGCAGGCATCCAGGAAGCAATTATCGGCCGTAAATGCGTTCTGGGATGAACTGTATCACAAACAAACATATAAAAACTAAAAAGTGAAGGACTGTGTAATGAAGATCCCAACACTGGCGTTCGAGTATGCGTATGCAAACACATCGGACCCCAAAATATTGAAGATAGACAGGTTGCTGAACAAGCTGTAACCACATCTATCGGGAATACAATAATAGACCCTTCAAGGGGTCTATTATTGTATTTAGTCTTGCCAGTGCCTAACGCGTGACGCTGATGGAGCCGCCTTCAGCGCTTGGGGCAGAGATCGTGAACCTGCCATTCGCGGCAGAAATCTCATAACCCGTATCGTATGCTGTAGTCGAACCATTGCACGGTGTTGCGCCACCGGTTGGCGCTGCAGCGTTCGGATCGGTTGGCAGGTCGGCGATGTAGGTCGGTGCCAGTGAAGGGCAGAGGTCGACGCCGGCCCGGATTGAACAGCCGGTCGCGCTGGTGATAGAACCGCTCGTATCGGTCGCGACGATGGTCGTATCAGTACCGCTGGTGACCGGGAAGGTCCCATTGTCGCCTGCTTGGCTACAACCGCTGACCGTTACCACATCGCCTGTCCCGACAGTATTGCCCGCGGGAACCGTGAAAGTAAGAGCCGGTGTCACGAACGACGTGCCGGTCGCCGTGACGCCAGCTATGTGGGCAAGCGATGTTGCCGTGCTGGTGACATTCGCCAAGATCGACGGTGTGCTGCCATTATTAGATGATTCGTATTCGTAGATAGCGTCAAGGACCGCGCTAACGTCGGATTTGCGCTGTGTGTCGCGTGCGTCTTGGAAGTGCTTGTTCGGGTTGATAGCGATCAAGGTAATGGCCAAAAGAATAGCCAAGATACCAATCACCACGAGCAGTTCGATAAGCGTGAACCCTCGCTCGGATCTTTTGGTTGTTACAATTTGACGCATGTTCATATAAGCGGTGCCCCTTTATTGTTTATGCTTATAATAGTTGGCTTGCGGCAGAAAATCAACACTTGTCACCGTTGAACGCGTAAGTGTGCATAACTTATCGCTTGGTTTATATACAAAACAGCCTCCGCTAATGCGAGGCTGTTTTGTATATTTTTGTTATTAGCGGGTCACGCTGATGGTTGGAGCCGGATTACCTTCCGCGCTCGGAGCGGCAACCGTGAAGCGGCCACTCGTTTGCGTAATGGTGTAGCCGGTGTCGTAAGCGGTCGTCCCCGAAGCGCACGGTGTTGCGCCACCGGTTGGCGCTGCAGCGTTCGGATCGGTTGGCAGGTCGGCGATGTAGGTCGGTGCCAAACTTGAGCACAAGTCAATTGCTGAAGTAACCTGGCAGCCCGTAGAACCGTCGACAGCGCTTCCGTTGGTAACGGTGAGTGATGTTGGCGTGCTGGCGGTGACGGGGTATGTACCGTTGCTGGCAGCGTCGCTACAGCCAGTTACCAAGACGTTGGCGCCTGAGGCAATTGTGTTGCCGGTAACAGTGAATACTTCATCAGGCGCGCCGGTAGCATCCTCGGCTGATGCCGTCAGTGCTGTTGCTTCGCCAAGTGGCATAGTCAACGTTAGGCCAGTAACGGCCGCAGGCTTGCTGCCGTTGTTAGCCGATTCGTATTCGTAGATAGCGTTCAAGATTTCCGAGACGTTCGAGGAACGCTGTGTATTCCGTGAATCTTGGAAATGCTTGTTCGGGTTGATAGCGATCAAGGTAATGGCCAAAAGAATAGCCAAGATACCAATCACCACGAGCAGTTCGATAAGCGTGAACCCTCGCTGCAGTTTAGCTTTTGTACGCGTTATAGACATAATTTCCGCACCCTTTTTTATTACGTGATACTTGTATGATGCTAAACATAAGCGTAATTGTCAATTGCCTACGCTGTTAATGATAGTTGTAATAATTACGACGGGACGACACTATTGAAGTCGAGTTGGTGGCTGATGTCGTTCTGCTTAAGGATGTAATCACTGGCGGTGCGGATCGTCCGTTGGTCATTGCCGAGGTTGTACGCGGCAATGGGCGTGATCGCTGCGAGCGAGCCGGCGTTTGCGGCAGACAATGCGTTAGCGACTGCCTGATACAGGTCGGCATTGGTGGCAAACAGCCTGAGTGACGAACCTGACTGGTACGCCAAGCAAGCACGCTGTCCCGGTTCGAATGGCATGGCCGCGACGAACCCTTCCATGATGAGGTCGGGTTTGCCTGATTGGTCGAGTTCGATGGTCTTTTCAAAGACAACACTGTAATCCAGGACGATCAACAGCCGCTTGCCGTGCAGCTCGCGCTCGGCAAAGAACTTCTGGCACAAGCTTGCTAGCTTGCCCGGCACGACGACCTCTAGGTTGTGCACGATATCGTCCGGGAAATCCAAACGCATCGACGGCAAACGCCGACCGGAAACCAGCAAGCCGCTGCGCTGCATGAATATGATCGTGTTCGGGTTGAAAAACATTATGGTGTCTCGCCCCAGCTGGTAATGGCCAGGATGTTATTGGTTATTGTCGCGGTCGCGGTAATAGTCCGGATGGTCGTGCCGCTGGCGCCTTTGGAAACGATGGTGTATGGCGCGGTGCCGCTTACGGTTATTGTAGCAGTCCCGTTGGCAAGCGTCACCGTCCCGCCGGCGTAAGTACTGTCCCGTTCCAGGCGCAACAGCGCTTCTTCGGCGCCCGCCTGGGCGTTTTGCAGCGCACGTTCGCCGTTCTGGTACGACACGTCGCCGCGCAAATTGATGATCACGATTGCTGTCGCGGAGGTGGCGAGGGTGATCGCCAAAAGCATGAATATGAGCAACACGATAATAGTCTGCCCGGACTGGCGTGAGCCACTCATGCCCGCCGCTCCGCCGTGCTCGTGAACGTTTGCGTGTTGGCTTTGGAGCCGGAACCGATGCCGGTAAGCGTGAAAGTGTAGCGGATTGTTTCCAGCCCGCCGCTGTTGCCAATCTTCGTGAAACTGACGTTCGTAGCTGTATCGCCGGTGCCTGTCAGGCTGCCGCTGCCAGCCGGGCTTGTCAGCTGTAAAGCGCTACCACTAAGCGCGTAGGTGTAGGTGCTGCCACCGATAGTCAAGGCCAGGCTGGTACTAGTACTGCCCAGGCTGGCTGGCGTCGTGACCGCGCTGGCGCGCGCAATATCATAGTCCAACCTGGCCATCAGGTACCGCCCATCAGCGTTAACAGCCGAATAGCTGTTCGATCGTGTCTGCACATCAATGCTTGCGGCAAAAATCGTTGTCATCGTGACGAGGAATATGCCGAGCAACCCCATGGTTATGAGCAACTCGACAAGCGTGAACCCGCTTTGGCGGGTAGAATACCTTAGGCAAGTGGGCAAAGTTGTCTTTTTCATGGCGAATATGTAACCGTTACGTCGTTAATATCCGGGGTTGTGCTCTTGTTGTTCGTTGCCAGCGCGGCCTGCCACCGGAAG
>CAZGPZ010000078.1:0-4562 GCA_964527385.1 uncultured Candidatus Saccharibacteria bacterium
GCCAGAACGTGACGATGGCATCGTCCATGAAGGTCGGCGGCGACGCGTCGTTTGCCGGGCAGAACGTGACGGCTAACGGGCGGGTCGGTCGCGACTTGGCGATGGGTTCTAACAGCGCGACGGTGAGCGGCACTGTGGTGCGGGATATCGACGCGCGCGTCACCTCCCTCACGCTCACGGGCACGGCTCTTGTCGGGGGCAATATAGCCTACACGAGCCACGACGAGTTGGTGAAAATGACAGGGGCGCATGTGTCGGGAACGGTTGTTCGGACCGAGCCGACCATTTCGAAAGCCCGCATGACTAATATATCGTTTGCCGGGGCAAGCTTGGGATTCGTTGTCTACATGTTTGTCGCGCTTTTGTGCGTTTCCTTGTTACTGGTAGCGTTGTTCCCGCAGCTGTTCCAATCGGCAAGCGATGCTGCCGTGCGGTCGCCGCTGAAGACCGGGCTGATTGGTTTCGTAGCATTCCTGGCTGCCCCGGCTGTGATGTTGGTGATGGTATTCACGGTCTTTGGTATTCCCTTGGCTGTTTTGTCCGGGATGACCTGGGTGGTGGTGCTTGCGCTGGCGGGCCCGCTGGCAGGGTACTATGCAGGCCGATTGATACTGGGCAAATACGCAACGAACGCGTTCTATGTCATGTTAGTTGGCAGTGGCGTCTTGCTGGTCCTGTTCATGATACCGTTCATCGGTTTCATTGTGGCGCTCCTGGCATGGTGGTTCGGCATTGGCATGCTCGTGCTGCACATCACGAAATTACCGCGTCCTCACTATGCTGTGCGGGCATCCAGGCAATCCAAATAAAAACATAGATTAGACAAACCGGGTTAATTACGCTAAAATCGCTGCATTATGCCAGGTATTTATGAAGGTCCGGATGTGCTGGAGCCTCTATGGAGCATGGTGCCGGCGGAAGCTAGGGGCAGGACTGGGCAGGAGCCGGTGGAGCTGGTGCGTGCGCTAGGAAGCCTGGGCTTCGGCAGGGCATTTATGTTGCAGTACGACGACTATATTACCGCCTTGCGCGAGCCGCTTGCGCATAGCTTGCCGTTGAACATGGAAGAAACCAGCCATGCTGTCGTGTACCAAAGCGGCAACGTATATGTTGTTCACCAACCATTAGGCAGCGAGCGCGACATTGCCGATTACCGCCGGCAGTTTGGCAGTGGCAGCCCATACTTGCTTTTGTCCAACGACGCATTGCTAGGCGAGCATAATGTTATGCGTTTTAAAGCGCCAATCGACAGGCACAGGATGCTGCAAAGCACGCGGCCGAACGACCGCGCGCCGATTATTGCCGCGCTTCATGCTGCCGTTGCTCTCTACCGAGAACAACATCCTGAAGCGGGTTTGAGCGTTACTGAGTGGGCTGACACTGATCGGCTTTTAGGCAGTGTGTTTGGCTAGCCGTTTTCCCTGCCGTGCCCGCTAGGTATGGTAGGATTAGTAGTGATTATGAAGCAGCTTGTCAGCAGCTTTGGGTTTTCGTTTGTAGTCAGCCTGTTGGTATTTGGGTACGTTCTTGCAACCATGGGCGCGGGCGCGGGCATCGTGACGCTTGTCCTGGCGGCGATAGAGCTGGCATTCAGCTTCGATAATGCGGTCATCAATGCCAAAATATTGTCGCTCGTGAGCCCCTTCTGGCAAAAGTTGTTCCTGAGTCTCGGTATTGTTATAGCTATTTTTGGCGTGCGCGCGTTCATGCCGGTGGTCATCGTCGGCTTGACGGCACATGTTCCGCTTGGCACGGTTGCCGACTTGGCGTTCCACCACCCCGAGCAATATGCGAAAGAGCTGGAGCTGGCGCGCCCGGCGATCACGGCGTTTGGCGGCGCGTTCTTGCTACTATTGGCGCTGCATTTCTTTATTTCTGCCAAGAAAGTACATTGGTGGAAAGCTGTCGAAAAACCACTCAGCCAATATGAGGGTATGGGGCTGCCGCTCATTATCGCACTAGTGGTGGTCATTGTATTGGCGCTCGTGCCGGGCAACCAGCACCGGCTGGAGACGTTCGTCGCAAGCATGATTGGCTTGGCAGCGTTCGAAGCTATCAGCGGGTTGATCATGCTGATGAACAAGCTGTTTGGCGAGGAAGGCCGTGGCGGTACGGCAAGCCGTGTTGGCTGGGCAGCGTTCGCGACGTTCTTGTATTTGGAAGTGTTAGACGCCAGCTTGTCGTTCGACGGCGTTATCGGCGCATTCGCGATTACCAACGAAGTTGTCTTGATCGCCGCAGGACTAGGCATCGGCGCGGTTTGGGTGCGCTCATTGACCGTCTACATGGTCAAACGAAAACTGCTCGAAGCCTACCGGTACCTGGAGCATGGCGCGCACTATGCGATCACTGTTTTGGCAATTACCATGTTGCTTGGGGTGATCATTGAGGTACCAGACTTTTTGACGGGAGTGTTGTGTTTGGGATTGATTGCCTCGGCGGTAATCACGTCGCGCCAAGCGCTTGAAAAACATGCCTGACGGCTGGGATATCCTGGAGCAACCATCATGGGTGGTGACGCCGCGGTTGCTCGGCTGTTATTTAATACGCGACCTAGGCGGCAAAAAGCTCATCGGCAAGATCGTGGAAACAGAAGCTTACGACCAAACCGACGCTGCCAGCCACAGCTACCGCGGCATTACCGAGCGCACGAAAGTTATGTTTGGCTCTGCCGGTCACCTGTATGTCTACTTCACCTACGGCATGTACTATTGCTGCAATGTCGTGACTGGACCAGCCGGACACGGTTCAGGCGTTTTGATCCGGGCAATAGAACCAATCGAAGGCCAGGAAATCATGGTGCAAAATCGTCATCATGTAAGCGGCAAGAACCTGACGAATGGCCCCGCCAAAGTTTGCCAGGCGCTCAAAATTGACAAATCATTCAACGGTCATAACCTCCAAGATCCGCCCCTGAAGTTACTAATCAACCCGGAAGTTCCAATAAAAGACATATACCAGAGCCCGCGTGTCGGTATCAGGAAAGCCACCGATAAGCTATGGCGTTTTTATATTAATATCCGTGACACGACTTGAAATGCTTTGTCGTCTGTAGTAGCGTATGCGCTCACTGAAGCTGTTCTATGCCGCCCAGTTCAAAGTCGACAAGCAATGACCCCAACGCATGGTCTGTGCTTTCCATGATCTCAGACATCCTGCCAATGTCATCGCTGGCAGCTTTAAAGTCGTCGCCGTTGAAAAACGCTTCTACTTCGTCATGCTTGCTATTCCATGCCTCAAAGTTCGCATCATTCCCGGCTAAATAGGCACCGCGCATGCCGTTGGTGATCGTTCGGATAGTCAGAGCCGCATCGCCACTAATATCCGCCAGCGTGAACGCGCGATCATACCAATTGGCAGCATGCCCAAATAAATCCGGTTCGGTGCTTTGCATGCCGCGTGTTCGTTCATCGAATATTTGCAAAATATACAAATTTGCCAATAACGTAAATGCACGGATAGCCTGTTTGGTGAGAGAAGTTTTGCCAGTGTGGCCTGCAGTGTATAGATCATCGACCAACAGCTTTTGGCTGGCGGTATTTTTATGGGGCCTGGCAACGGATTCGGTTATATTATACAGCGCGTTTGCTGCGCCCTCTAGTTTTTGCCTCGCACAGCCCAACAACCGGTTGCGTTCTTGAATATCTTCCATGTCAAAAGCTTGCCGTGCATATACTCTCCCTGCCTCCGTCTCAAAACGAGCCCGGAATAGCGGCGCATGGTCGTTTTCGTCTCCCTGAAGCAGGGCCAGCCCGCCTAAGTAGCATTCCATGGCTGCTGGAAGATTGCCGATTTGCTCGGCTTTTATACCTTCATCGTATTTTCTGTAATATACACGTGTCATCGTAAAGTAGGATGATAATGTATTTCGCCATAGTTATCAAGGGCAGAAACGGAATGTAGCTGTCACGGGATCGATCAGATAATAGTGCAAGCACGTAAACCAAAACAGGTTTTTCAATCGAGGTACTTTGGGCTGCCAAATATGTTATGGGGATTATTCAGTCGTGGAGCCGTTATTGGTTTGCGCGCCATGCATCAAATTCTGCCTTGATGCCATTGAAGCGGGCAAGATGGTACTTATAGCTATCGGGGTCAAGGCCTGGGTCAATGTGATACTTCTTGACTTCGCCCAGGTGTATAGTCTCGCGCAAGGCAGCCCGTTCGGTCTCGTTCAGCGGCACCTCCAGTTCGGGAACGGTAACAAAATCGTCCAAGGCGCGGGCGTTATTAATTAAACCTTGGTCGATCTTTGCATCTGCCAGCGCTTGCCACGCCCGTGCTGACAATTCAGGGTCGATTGGGCCGGATGAAGGCAGGTCGATATATGCGGAAACATTAATGCGGGTATCACTGATTGCACGCCGAAGGGCACGGTCGCTATCTTTGTGCGCTTCCGCGGTAAGGATTGTCGATTCTTGCCAGTCGGGTAGCGGGCCGTGTACTGGCATGCTTGATTCATCAAGGTACGGTCCTACCATAAAGGCTC
This sequence comes from uncultured Candidatus Saccharibacteria bacterium, assembly GCA_964527385.1. Lineage (GTDB taxonomy): Bacteria > Patescibacteriota > Saccharimonadia > Saccharimonadales > UBA4665 > JANWHZ01. The sequence continues at coordinate 4,490 of CAZGPZ010000078.1, forward strand.
TATGGCGCAATGCCTGGTCTCGGCGATATTTTGCATGGGCAACGGTAATAATGTTGGCCGTATCAATGGTTAC
>CAZGPZ010000079.1:0-3926 GCA_964527385.1 uncultured Candidatus Saccharibacteria bacterium
AACGGCAGTGCGGCACCGGGGGTGAGCGTCATGGCGTTGGCACCGAGTGACGAAATGTTAACTGCAGCGTTGTTCGCGCTGGGACCGGTAATTTGTATTACATTCGAACTGTTGGCAGTTTGGACGTCGAATATGTCGGCGGTCGGCGAACCAACCAACGTTTGTTTGACAGTCACGCTATTGATGTTCGTCGTCGGTTGGAAGGTATTCGTGCCCGTCCACGACTGGCTGCTCGCCAACTGCCCGAATGCTGTTGAATCAAGCCCATCCAGCAAATTGGAGTTAAGTGAGTACGGTGTGGAGGTAAACCGAATATATGGGGACATTTCATTATCGCCGCCACAGTTGGCATGGAAGTTTCCAGATGGGCTACATGATAAGGTGCTGCCTACTTGCAACGACAGGAACAATGTGTCGTTGTTCCAGTCAATTGCGGTGTTTGTGTTGCCCTGGCAGCTACCACCAGAGAATGCACAGTATTTGCCAAGATTTACTTGGAACGTACCGCTCGTAAACGTCACACCCTGGCTGCTGCTTACCAGCCAGTCTTCTGTCCACACAAGCGTGCCACCGCCAGTCTGCGTGCCACCTGAGTAAATCTTGAACTCCATATTATAGTTTGCATCCGGGATGTTAAGCCCCGCCGTGGTGACAATTTTGCCTTCAAAGCTAACCTGCTGGTTGACACCCGCAGTAGCGAAGGCCTTGGAACTCAAAAGTAATAAAAGCAAGGTGGAACAGAGCAGCGCCGCGGCTACGCCAAACAATGTGTGGCATGATCTGTTCCACATTCTCACAACCCCAGTATAGTCCCCTGATGATACGACCGCAATATACCCCTTACGCTTTTACGGCATACCGCCGTACGGCGCCGCTCATGCGGCTGATGGCAAAGACCAGCAATATAGCCAACCCGCCCATAAGGAGCGAGACTAGCAACGGGCTGACGTAGAAAAATGTTGCATCGTACCGTGACACGACAGTGGAATTGCCGGCGCGGTAGTACGCGCTCAAATGATACATGCCTGGCCACGCATACTGCCATTCGGTCTTTAGCTGGACTTGGTACAGCCGGCTGGTTTGCGGCAACACTAGGCCAGATTCAACATTTACAATGCCCCGCACTACTTCATGGCCGCTGCGGTCGGTAATGACAACTACGCCGCGTGGTGTCGTTTGGACGTCACCCGAATTGGCAAAGACCAGGTTTATGCCGTCGGGCATATCCACGGCTATCGTACTAAGTTGCGGCCGGGACAACGCGACCGCTTCCCTACCGGAATTGTACGTCGTCAAGAAGACGAGCACAGACACCGCCGCGTTCGCCGATAACGAATTCTTCAGCTGCGTCGCCGATGGGACAACCTTGAAGATTACCGCCCCATAGTGCCCGCCCGGCGCTAAGCTGGATGCATTAGATATAGTAACTGGTACCAACTTGCTTGCATGCGGCCCAAGCATGATCTCGCTAAGCATAGGCTGCATCCAGTGCGCTAGCCCATGCGGAGCCGGCAAACGCGTGGTGTTATTCAGGAACAGCGCGCTACCGGTGCTATTGAGGGCCGTGAAGTCATCGACCGACGCCACTAAAGTAACAGGTGACGCCGAATCATTCGTGACGAGCACGCTGAATGAAACCTTGTCCTGGCCTTTTGCGAGCGCCAGCTGCTCAATCGCCGGCGAAACGCCCAAACCGCCGGCGCCACGCATTATCATTGTCGCGGCTGAGACATGGACCGCAAAGAATAAAACCATAGCGCTAACCAGCAGCATGGCTAGGGCACGTTTCACCGTCGGTATATCCTCGCCTTTGTGCCCATATAGAATGCAAACCGGCCGATGTTAGCAAGCCCAACGATTAGGACCGCAAGAATAGCAATGACGACCAAGATCAGCTTCCATGGTATTACCCAAAAGGAGACAACCCGCGTAATCGGAATCACCCGCTTGCCATCGCTATACACTAGCGTCACTTTGGCATAATATTTACCAATCCTGACCTTGTTGAAGCGAGCGAAGCTCCAGGATAATTCCTTCACAGGTTTACCCTGGCTGTCATACACAGTCAGGCCGTTGACCTTCTTGTCTGCAAAAATCGGAAAACCATCCGACCAATCAACATCGAACGTACGGCTAGTATGCGGCAAGATGTTGCCGCCGCCCGGGTTAACGTCAAGCGCAGCGACATTATTGGTCAAGTCACTATTCTTGCTAATAAAAATACTGCCTGTTGGTGCTTGGTAAATGTTACCGTTGTTCTGTATCGTCAAATGAAATGTCGTCGGCAAATACTCGTATACGTCCTGGCTGACACCAAAATCATCGATACTTAGCTGCCGGCTTTCGCTACCGGCGTGCGTATCGACAAGGACAAAGATCGCATTGGCGCCACGGATAGTAGTTGCATTAGCCAGCGTTTTATCTGGCAAATCTGGTTTGAATACTGCGGCGTAGTAATAGCCGAGCGTCGCGGATTGGGGCAAATTAATGGTCATCTTTACCGCCGACCACACACCCGGCTTGGCAACAAACGAAGCAGGCGAGAAACTGACCCAGCCAGGCGATGGGTCGCCTGGTTCCGGTGCGGTAATCTGAGCATCGCCGCTATCGCCCTTGGCGCTGAAGACGTCAAGTTCCATATTAATCCTGATGTCTTGCTGGCCATTGTTCATCAACTGCAACGTACGCGTATCAGAACTACCTGGATGGATATTTAAGTCCAAAACCACAGGCGAAGTCGTAAGGCTAATGTCGTTGGTAGCTGCATGCGCAAGCAATGGCCGGGATAATAATCCTAGACACACTACTGCAGCAATACCTAGATACAATCGTACCCTCACGCTACACCTGCCTATCAAATGCTTTGCTATATACGCAGTATACTGCTAGAACTGGCCAGCTCCAATAACGGTAATCGTGTCTGTGTAATCACTACCTGGTTGTGTAGTACCAGCGATGTTTGCAAGCTCGTGCAATACTGTCGTCACGTTGGCCGCTGGTGACCCGTTGGCTGCAATCTGGTTAAATGCACTACTACTAAGCCCGCTGCCGTGGTTTGAGGTAGTGTACGCATAGTTCGTCGTAGCGTTAGCACTAACGCCTAGCCCATACGCCTCGTTGCCCGGACCGGATCCACCCGTGCTGAAATCAACGTTGCTACCCGTCGCCACCGATGCGATCGTGTGTGATGCAGACGCGGATGTCAAACCAGTGTTGCTGTCCTTCGCATAAAGGTTCCAGCCGCCTGCGGCGTTGGTATTAATCGTAGCTGTGATGCCGGATGAAACCGTCAAACCAACAGCCGACAAAGCAGTAGGAAATGAGTCGCTACCGGCGCCGCTAAGCGACATGGTAAATGCGGGGTTTACAGTGCCAGTAATGGTGTATGCGTTCGCGCCGGATGTCAAGACGTCAAATGCAGCCGTTTGGGTATCTGAACCAACAGTAATCAACGCGCCGTATACTCCTGACGAAGCTGGATTCGTAACCGACGCCACATCAGTTAATATACCGCAATATTCCGTTGAACTTGTCATAGCCGGGTTTATGTTGCTTATACTGACAGTTGTACCCGAACCTGATGCAGCAAGTGACACGCCTGCAATTGCCGTTGCAAGTGGAAAGTATGTCGTACACCCTGTTCCCGTAATGCTTATAGTGCCACTTTTTACCGTACCGCCGCTAAAGTTATTAAAATTGATACTCGCAGTTGTACCACCGCCACTAGCACTTGTCTTAAAGTCAAATGCAACCTGCTGGCCCAGAGATGCAATCATTGGGCTCACATTGCTTGTACCGCCAATTTCTTGGATAGTTGCTTTGGTCAACGTAGCGGCAAATACCTTTTGATATGCCAGCGGACCGGCAAGTGATGCCAATGCCGTAACCAATACTGCCATAATCGCAGCCGATTTCTTGACTTGCAC
>CAZGPZ010000080.1:0-3878 GCA_964527385.1 uncultured Candidatus Saccharibacteria bacterium
TCAAAATCTTGGACGCGCAAAAGCTGCATGACCGCTTGCAGGTCGTCCTTGCTGCTACTCATGACACGGACAGCATCGCCTTGGATTTGCGGTTTGACCTTCGGGAATTTTTCGCGGATGACCGCCGAGATTTTTTTGGCTTTTTCCTGGTCGAGCCCTTGCTTGAACGCCACGTCCTTGGTTGACTTCATATTGGCTACCACAACCTCCTTCGTGGTGTCGAGCACTTTCTGGCTCTGGTTCCGGGCTGCCAGCTTTTTGCGGACAATATCAAGAATGGCGTCGATCTGCCAGTCGCCGTTGCCGGTAATCTTCAATCCTGTTTTGTCGTTGTCCAGCCACTCGATCTCCGCCGGCGTTCCCTTGAAATCATAGCGTTGGTTCATCTCGCGCTGTGCCTGGTCGAAGACGTTGTTCATCTCAGCTTTATCGTACTCACTGACTATGTCAAAACTAAAGTTGGCCATACCTATGATAATACTGTGATAAATATTGGTTTGAAAGTATAAGCGCGTTGGGCGATAATGCAATTTGTAATATTTGTAATAAACGAGGAAGCGTATGCGAAAGAAAAGCCAATTATTGCTACTTGCCGCTGCCGTTCTCGGCGTGGCAGTTCTCAGCGTGACGCCAGTGTTCGCCGAAGACAGCAACACGGGCAGCGACGACAACTCCACGACGGCCACTGTTGATGGGGAAAATTCAAGCGTGCATGAGACAACCAACCCGAACAGCTTGGGCGAAACGGATATTGAATCATTCCGCACGGATGCCCGTGACAAGCTGAAAACGTTGCGCGAAAACGTCAAAGAACACTCGCAGGAAGCCCGGATGAAGGCCTGTGAAGCACGACAGGCATCGATCAACCGAAGAGCCGGCAATTTCTCTGATGCTGCACAACGGCATCTGGATGTCTTTACCGGTATTTACACGAAAGTGCAGGCTTTCTACGTAAATAATAAGCTTAGCGTTGCCGATTACGACGCGTTGGTTGTGGCAGTTAATAGCAAGCAAACCGTAGCCCAGCAAGCAGTCGATGCGCTTAAATCGCTAGATGTGAGTATTGATTGCACGGCACCCGACCCTGCCCAGCAATTGGAAACGCTCAAAACTGCAGTTTCGAGCGTGCGCAGCGCGCTTCAAGCATACCGCGTATCGATCAAGGACCTGGTGATCGCTATCCAAGGAGTGTCATCAGCAAAAGAAGATTCGACGGGAGGCGGGCAATGAAAAATTCATCACAAGCCGGTTCGCACATCGTAGCGGTCGCATTCGGCATTGTAGTTGTCGCAGTGCTGGCATTCTCGGGTTATAAAACCTGGCAAATGCAGCAACCTGCGGCCAGTACATCGAACCAGCCTGCAGCGACAGCAGCACCGTCGAAGATACAAAATACCAGCGATTTGTCCAAAGCCGCAAAATACCTCGACGAAGCATCTACCCAATTAAATACCAACCTCGATTCCAATACGTTCGACGCGGATATCAACAGTATGCTCTGAGTGGCCTGCGGTTAGAGAGGGAGGTGGCTTTGCCGCCTTCTTTTCTGATGGGCACTTTGTTACAATCGTTACTAAGATGACAGACTATCAAAACCCGCAGGTTGCTGAGGTGGCAAAGGTGCTCTTTGCGCGCCTGGAAACGCTGGGGCAAAAAACCGACATACTGAAGTCGACCGAGCTGAAGGCAATGTTCGACGTGCTGTTGACGCTACCAAAGGACCAACGCGGCGCCTATGGCAAAGAAGTAAACCAACTGCGGGCTGACCTGCAAAAGGTTGTTGATGCTCACCAGTCGCAAGCAGAAGCATTGCCGCCGATAGATGTCACCGCGCCGTTCGACATCAATGTCCCAGCCGACAAGCGCCCGGCGCTTTTGCCCAGCGACCAAGGCAGCAAACACCCGCTTATGACCGAGCTGGAAACGGTGCTCGACATCTTCTACCGCATGGGCTTTACGGCTGTCGAGTCGCGTGAAATCGACGATGACTACCACATGTTCAGCGCGCTCAACTTTCCGGAAGGACACCCGGCACGCGACGACTACGACACGTTCATGACGGTCGAGACAGATACTAACGGCAAACAATTCATCGCTCCCGCACATACCAGCACGATGCAGAACCGTGTGCTCCGCAAATACAAACCGGGCCTGGAAAAGGGCAAGCCAATAGCAGTTGTGATCCCTGGCCGCGTCTTCCGCAACGAAGACCTTGACGCTCGCCACGAGCATACGTTTTACCAGCTGGAAGGCGTATTCGTCGGCAAAGGGATCCATGCCGGCAATTTGATTGCCACGCTCAAGACATTTTTGCAGGAATACTACCAAAAAGAGCTCGAAGTCAAAACGCAGCCGTTCTATTTTCCCTTTACCGAACCGTCGTTTGAGTTTGTCTTAACTTGTCCGTTCTGCGACAAAAAAGGCTGCAACGTCTGTTCGTATTCCGGCTGGATCGAGCTGCTCGGCTGCGGCATGATTCACCCGAACGTATTGCGTGAGGCAGGCATCGATCCGGAAGTATATACCGGCTTCGCCTGGGGTGGCGGCATCGAACGGCTGGTCATGATGAAGTACACCATCGAAGACATCCGCCATTTCGAAAGCGCCAAATTAGACTTCCTAAGGCAGTTTTCATGAAGAAAATAACTTCTATTTCTGTCGATGAGCTCAAGCATATGGCCGCCAAGACGTATGGCGACCTTGTAAAAACTGATGTCGACATTGCCAAAGGAATTGTTGTGGTAGATATGGATCTACACGCTGATGGCGAAGCGGCGCTTTTGGAAGATGGGTCAAGGCAAGCTGATCTATGGGGTATCAATCTCTATCCCAATAAATTCGGCACGGATGATTTTATTGAGTTTGATTCGATGATCAACCTGCGGCCCAGCCAGGGCAACCTTTCGCGTGACGTGCTCGACAGCGCAACAAAGGCCAAAATACGTACATTAATTGGCGGGGCCGTGCATGAGTAACTATCAGATCGACCGAGCCAAATGGAGGAAACTTACCATTTTTGAACAGATGGGCAATGTCGGTTCGGAAGTTGGCCGGGCGTTGGCTGCAAAGCGTCAAGGTGATACCGAGCGGGCACAAGCCGCGCTCTACCGCGGGCTGGATTTGTTTGACGCAACCGCCGAGGTCTGGGCGGCACAGAAGTCACCGCGTACTCGCGAAATCCTGCGGGCTCGCGAGCAGTTTGTGTCTGCCGTAGAAGAATCAGAGGGTGATTCCAAACTTGAGGATTACTTTATGCAGTTCGCCGTCGCTGCAAGATTGAGGCAGCTTTCATGATTGTAATAACAGGTGCAAGCGATGGATTGGGCAAAGCCGTAGCTGCACTGTATGTTGCTGCCGGTAAGCGTGTCATAGGTATATCGCGCGGCGCGTGTGCCGAGGGTGTTGAGCATATTCCAACTGACTTACGTGATCCTACGCAAATTGCAGCAACCGCGGATCGGATTAATAGCGACCAGGAACAACTTGAAGCTTTGATCAATTGTGCTGGTGTGTTAAGTGCTGAAACACTCGACGGGCTGACGCCTGAAGCTTTGGGGAATGTCCTCGATGTAAATCTCAAGGCGCCAATGTTGTTGACGGGTGCGCTCTTGCCCAAGATCAAGCGTGATTTTGCCAATGTGGTGAACGTTTCGTCGACATACGGGCTGAAAGCTGGGCCGAATGAAAGCGCCTATGGCGCATCAAAATGGGGCCTACGCGGCTTTAGTGCATCATTACAGATGGAGCTTAAAGATTTGCCGTCACGCGTAATTAGCTTTTGCCCCGGTGCGTTTTATACCAATATATATATTAAAGCGACCGGGACAGACAATTCTGCCTCGAAAGGGCCGCTTATGCAACCTTCAGATGTGGCGCGA
>CAZGPZ010000081.1:0-3523 GCA_964527385.1 uncultured Candidatus Saccharibacteria bacterium
GAATCAGAAGGGCTGGGCAGCCTCAGCACATTGGACGGCCAATGGATTGTCGTCGACCATACCATTCTTGATACCTATGCCGCGACGCTCCAACAAAGCGTTGGTGCCAATATGTCCGGCAAGGAAAGCGTGCCGACCAATGCCCAAGTAGAAGACGCCGCCAAGAAAGTCGCCGAAGTCAACAAAACGTATCTCTACAGCACCGACCAAAAAACCGCGGTCCTGGCGGATGAAACGTACGTTGGCCAGGAACAAGTCGATGGACGCACCATGAACCACTACACTGTTGGCTACAACAAAAGCCATCTGCAGGCCTATGTCGGCGCGCTCAGCAATGCGTTGGATGGCAGCTCGCTAAATACTTGGTCCAAGAGCGCGAACGATGGCAAGAGCCTGAGCGATTTGCTCGACTTCGATTCTTTGAAGTCCGACGTCAGCAGCTTCAAGGCTGACTACACCTTCGACTTGTGGGCTGATACCGGCACGAAGCTGGTGAGCAAGTTGGCGTTCACCGACCCTTCGGACAGCACGGCGCTCTTCACGATTGGGCAAAATTACACTGGTGGCAATAGCTATCCATTCGAGATGGCCATCAAGGACAAGGACGACAGTGGCAACCCCGAGACGGGCAAGCTTGACCTATCGATCGACACCAGCACGAACAAAGTCGCGTTGAGCTTTAGCGCAACTACCCAAGCCAGCGATGGCACGACAACAGTCGATGGTTCCGTGACGATCACGCCGAGCAATGCACCGGTCAAGGTGACTGCTCCGAGCGGCGCGAAATCGATCGTGGACATCTTGAATGAGCTTGGCTTGGGCGACATTTCGTCAGGTTCGGTCTCGCCATTCTCGATATAGGTGCTAGCGCGCCTGTTGCTACATCGTGGTTAGATGATATAATGTAGCTATGATTGTGTTGCGCCGCCTCCAGCAACTCCTCCTCGCCCGCTAGGGCGCATCTTTCGACTACCATTTTTTCTACCGTAATTTTACAGACAAGGATTCGCTATGGCGTACGTTCCGGTAACACATAAATTCATCGCAGTATTGAACAAGAAAATCCCAGTTGGCAACCTAATGAACGCGCTCGGCCATATGTCAGCCGGGTTTGCCGCCGCGTATCCGGACCAAGCGGTGATGCGGTTTGACAACTATGCCGACGCTGACGGGAACGCCCACCCAAGCATCTCGGACAACCCGTTCATCGTGCTGCAAGCCGACAACTCCAACAAGATCCGCGCATTCCGGCAAGCACTGGCAGACGCGGGCATCCCGTTCGTGGACTTCACGAGCACCATGACCGTCGGTACCTACGCCGAGCAACAAGAGCGCACCAAGGCGACGCCGGAGGCAGAGCTGGAGTATTACGGTATCGTCACGTTTGGCGAAATCGAACAGCTTAGCACTCTCACGAAGAAGTTTTCCCTGTGGCGAAGTTAAATAGATGGTAGGATAAGATTATGAAGCGGTACAACCCAAAAGAAATTGAACCAAAGTGGCGCAGGATTTGGGACGAATCAGGCACATATACGGCCGACCTGGAAAGCAACAAACCCAAATACCTCGCTATGAGCATGTTCAACTACCCCAGCGGCGCGGGTATCCATATCGGCCACGCCATGAACTACACCATTTCTGACGTGAAAGCCCGGTTCAAGCGCCAACAAGGTTACGAGAGCTACCACCCGGTAGGTTGGGATTCATTTGGTCTGCCAGCCGAAAACTACGCCATAAAATCCGGGGTCAGCCCGCAGGAATCGATGGCCAAGATCATCCCTGGCTACCACAAACAGTACAAAGCCATGGGTTGGAGCAATGACTGGGAAAAGGAAATAGCGACCCACCTGCCCGAATATTATAAGTGGACGCAATGGATCTTCATCCAGATGCACAAGGCGGGCCTGGCGTACCAAGATATCCGCATGCAGTGGTGGTGCACGAAGTGCCAGACCGTGCTGGCTAACGAACAGGTGATCGACGGTAAATGTTGGCGGCACGACGCGCCCGACGACCCATTGGTCGAAAAGCGCGAGATCAAACAATGGTTTTTCAAGATTACCGAATACGCTGACGAATTATTAGAGGCGATCGACGGGCTGGACTGGACCGAAAGCGTCAAGCTGGCCCAGCGTAACTGGATCGGCCGCAGCCAGGGCATTAATATCGATTACGAAGTAGTCGATAGTGATAAAAAGATCACGGTTTTCACGACTACGCCAGTCAACTTCGGCATGACGTTTTTGGTCTTGGCGCCCGAGCATGCAATGGTAAAAGAATTGACCACTACTGAGCATAAAGCGGAAGTCGAAGAGTACGTAGCAAAGGTTACTAAGAAGACCGAAGTTGAACGCCAACAGGAAGGTCGCGAGAAGACAGGTGCATTTACAGGTTCTTACGCCAAAAATCACATTACCGGCGAGAATGTTCCCGTTTGGGTCGCCGATTTTGTACTGGCGAGCGTGGGCACAGGTGCCGTCCAAGGCTGCCCAGCGCACGATATTCGTGATTTTGAATTTGCTGCCAAATTCGGGTTGCCGGTGTACCGTGTGGTTGAAAGCCCAGAAGGCAAAACTGGTAAAATTGTTGACCCAGCAACTGAGCGGGCAGATCAAATCCATGCGGGCGAAGGCGTTAAGCGGCGAATGGTGAACTCGGAGTTCCTGAACGGCTTGATGTTCGACGAAGCCATGAGGAAGACAATGGATTATTTTGAAGAGCATAGCTGGGGCAAGCGCGTAGTCAATTACCGAATGCGAGACTGGAGCGTCAGCCGCCAGCGGTATTGGGGCGCGCCGATTCCGGTGATTGAATGTCCAAAATGCGGGCCGCAATTGGTCGCCGAAGAAGATTTGCCGGTCGTGCTGCCAGAGCTGAGCGATTACCAACCGAATGGTGACGGCCGCAGCGCGCTGGCGCGTGCCAAAGACTGGCTCGAAACCACCTGCCCGAATTGCGGCGGCAAAGCCGAGCGCGAAACCGACACGCTGGACACCTACCTGGATTCCTCAGGGTATTGGTACCGCAACATGGACCCGCGCAACAAGCAGCAGATATTTGACCCAAAGCTGGCAAAAAAGTGGGAACCAGTCGACTTTTACAATGGTGCCGACCACGCGACGGCACACTTGTTGTATGCCCGGTTTGTTGCCCGGTTCTTTACGAAGATCGGGCTGGTCAACGACCCTGAGCCATTCAGGCAGTTCCTGTTCAATGGCAAGATCACTGCGGCTGACGGCCAGATGTTCTCTAAGAGCAAAGGCAACGGCGTCGACCCGCTCGACATCATCAACCAAGGATACGGCGCGGATGCGTTGCGCACCTACCTGATGTTCGCGTCACCGCTGGAACTGTGGACACGCTGGGACCCGCAAGGCGTGCCTGGAAGCTACCGGTTCTTGTCGCGCATCTGGAACATCGTAGGAGAATATACCGATGCGAAAGACGATGCGAAACTATCCCCTGAAGATGAGCGTGCTATTCGCCGCGCTACCCACCAAATGACCAAGAAAATGACCGAAGA
>CAZGPZ010000082.1:0-3506 GCA_964527385.1 uncultured Candidatus Saccharibacteria bacterium
AGTTTGGCAGCTTGGCTGGCAGGACAGATGGCTCAGAGGTCGTACCGTCGTAGTTATCCCGGAAGTCAACCGTTTCTTTGTCTATGTCGGCCAGCAATTCATCGGCCAGTCGAGCCATTTTGGCTTCGGTGTAGCGCATGGCTGCTGGCGGATCGCCGTCCATCGAGCCAAAGTTCCCTTGCCCGTCAATCAGACGGTAGCGCATTGCCCACGGCTGCGCCAAGCGCACCATGGCGTCATAAATTGCCACATCGCCATGGGGGTGATACTTACCCATGACGGCACCAATGACGTTAGCGCTCTTGCGATGGCGGGCGCTGCTGCGTAGGCCATCTTCTTGCATGCTATACAAGATGCGGCGGTGTACCGGTTTCAAGCCGTCACGGACGTCCGGCAGTGCGCGGTCGATAATAACGCTCATGGAATAGCGCAAATAGCTGTCCTCCATGACATTTTCGACTGTGCGCAGCTCGATGCTACGTGAGTGGTCGGCACGCGCCGTCATAACTTCTCCTTCAAGTGGAGCCTGATTGTCTGATCCTGATGATGTATCGTCTGCCATATTAAATATCCAGGTCCTTCACGAATTTAGCATTGGTCTGAATAAAATTTTTGCGCAGCTCCACCTCTGTGCCCATGAGCTTATTGAAGATGGAGTCGGCCTTCTCGGCATCCTCAACTCGCACTTGCACCAGCACGCGCTTTGCAGGGTCCATGGTCGTATCAAATAGTTGTGATTCGTCCATTTCACCTAAGCCCTTGTAGCGCTTTTGCTCGACGAAGCCTGCTTGCTTGAAGCGCTCGTCGTCGGCAAGAGATTTTAGTCCCTCTTTTTGGCGCCGTGCAATCGTGTCGTCGAGGACTTTATCAAGTTCAGCTTCGTCGTAGATGAATACACTCGATTTGCGGCCGGGCTTTACCAGCTCAAACAGCGGCGGCTTCGCCAAAAAGACGTGCCCAGCATCGACCACTGGCTTCATGTAACGAAAGAAAAATGTCAGTAACAGCGTGCTGATGTGCGAACCGTCGACATCGGCATCGGTCATGATAATAATGCGATGGTAGCGCAACCCATCCAGGTCAAACGAATCCTCAATGCCAACGCCGAGCGCTTTGATCAGGCTCAGAATCTCATTATTGGCAAGCATCTTGTCAAGACGCGCGCGTTCGACGTTCAGGACTTTGCCGCGCAGCGGCAATATCGCTTGCGTTTTGCTGTCGCGGCCACCCTTGGCAGAGCCGCCAGCCGAGTCGCCTTCTACCAGGAATATCTCCGAATCAGCCGGGTTTTTGCTGGAACAATCCGATAGCTTGCCAGGCATGCTGGCTCCATCGAGGATACCTTTGCGCAAAATGTTATCGCGGGCAGCGCGGGCGGCTTTGCGGGCACGGGCGGCGAGAGTCGCTTTGCCAACAATACCTTTGGCAATCGCCGGGTTCTCTTCAAAGAAATAACTGAGATACTCGCTAAAGACTTTCTCGACGATACCACGGACCTCAGGGTTACCGAGTTTGTTCTTGGTCTGGCCTTCGAATTGCGGGTCGGGAATTTTAACCAGAATAACAGCAGTCAGGCCTTCGCGGACATCATCACCACTCAAGTTCTCCTCCTTCTCTTTGAGCAGGCCGTTCTTGCGCGCATAATCATTAATTACCCTTGTTAGGGCCGTGCGAAAACCGATAAGGTGGGTGCCACCGTCAGGGGTCAAGACGTTATTGGCAAAGGCTTTGACTGTCTCGGTAAATGCGTCGGTGTACTGAAGTGCTACTTCGACCATGACATCGTCAACTGTTTTTTCAACATAAAAAATCTTGTCGCCAACGGTCTCTTTGCCTACATTCAAATGTTTCACATATGACTGTATGCCACCTTCGAAATAAAAACCATATTTCTGATTCGTACGGTCATCCAAAACTATTGTTTTAATACCCTTCGTGAGATAAGACTGATGCCTTAGGTAGTCAACAACCCACTCATATTCCATCTCTGTCGTTTCCTTGAAGATAGCAGGATCTGGGTAGAAGAGAATGCTTGTCCCCGTTTCCGTAGTTGGTTCCCCCTTTTGGATTTCACTCATAGGCTTGCCCTGCTCATATTCCTGGCTCCACGTATACCCATCTTTTTTAACGACGGCAACCAATTTCGTCGACAGCGCATTTACAACACTGGAGCCAACACCATGGAGGCCGGAAGAAACTTTGTACCCACCTCCGCCGAACTTTCCGCCAGCATGCAAGACAGTTAGCACCGTTTCGAGTGCGCTCTTGCCCGTCTTTGCGACTTTGTCGACTGGAATACCACGACCATCGTCCTCAACCTTGCAACCGCCATCAGCCTGCAAGATGACACGTATTTCAGTCGCGAAGCCGGCAATAGCTTCGTCGACGGAGTTATCGGCAATCTCCTTGATAAGGTGATGCAGACCCTCGCGCCCGGTGCCACCAATATACATGCCAGGGCGCTTGCGTACAGGCTCCAAGCCTTCTAGGACTTGGATCTGGTTTGCGTCATAATTTGTTTGTTTCGCCACTTAAAACCAACCCTCTCCCACGTAATTTATTTTCCACCCGTTACCCTATTATTATAGTAGAAATTATACTTGCGGACAACACCTTGGCTACCTTCTCATTGTTGGGTATTAACTTGGTCGGTCCCGTTTATTTTGGGCTGCATAAGACCATTATTGTCGATTGAGACCGTATCTTCTGCCTTGTCAACTATTCCACTATTATCTGTTTGGCTGCGGACTTTGAATATTCCTTCGCTATCGGTCTCAGTAGCCCTGCGCACTGGCGCCAAACCATCGCCTGGCCGCTCGGGCTGCGCAGGCGCGCCTGCCGGCACTCCGATAGACGCCGGTTGTGCTGCAAATGGTGCAGCCGAAAAACCTGGAGGATTAATCGGGTATGCGCTTGCTGGGGGGATTCCTAAGGCGCCCTCGGTGGTTGGTTGGGGAGCCAGAGTGCTTGGTGATGGGTATGCTGCGGGCACAGCGGCCGCTGGAGCGCCTTGGCGCTTGGCTAGCCATTCATCCAAGAACGAGCCGTTGGCTGCGCCAGCCGGGCGAGGCTGTGCTGGTGGTGCCATTGATGGCGCATACGGTGGTTGGCTATAAGGACGAGCCGGCGAGCTCCATGGCGACCCAGCAACAGGGCTAGCGCCAGGATAACTGCCAAAGCCTGGCTTTGGGGGTTCAACTTTGGTCTTCATACGCTCGAATATTTCTTCTTCTACAGTTGCCTTTGGGCGTCCATACTTGGCCGCGGAAAGCTGCTTAAGCGCCTCGGCCAACTTCATATTTGGGTTGCCAAGCGGAGGCAATGTAGCCATGCTAAAAGGCTGCGAAGGGACCCCGTTGATCATCGTGCGAACAGCGGAGTTGTAGTTCGGCATACGAATCAGGTCGGTGTCATCAAAAGCCGGCCTGAAGTAGCGCTGCAAGCTTTCTGCATCGCGGTCACCGATCCGGAACGCAACCGTGGTACCAACGTTCCCGAAAACAGCA
>CAZGPZ010000083.1:0-3293 GCA_964527385.1 uncultured Candidatus Saccharibacteria bacterium
GGTTCGGATAGACATTGTGCCCTATCTCGGCTTGCGTCTTGCCTTGCGCTTTGCCGGCAACAATTGCGATTTGGCGTGGAGTGAGCGGTTTAGGTCGGTTTGCCATAGTTTTCCTTACAAAAAAAGCCCCGGGTATGCCGGAGGGCTGTTACTCATATAGTACGCTTTCCTATCTTGGAGCAAAAGGTTATGATTGAAAAGTCTAGACTAGTAGCCAATTACATCGCTCCTACCGGGGTGATTTGCATCAAAATGAGGCAATTCATCCGAAAACAGACGATGCAAATCGGCTGCCGGTCTAGACAATCTAGGGTGGATTGTCTCATTTTTTATGTGACTCTCCGCTATGAACTAATAGAGGAGATTGTCATGCCACCTGAGTCCGTCCCGAATCTATCATCAACGCCCAAGAAAGCATCCGCGCTGCCGGTCCTTATCGCTACCTTACTCGTCGTTGCGTGCAGCGCTGCAACATATCTAACTACACAGCATTTTGTCTATGCCGACGCCTACGCAGCCGGTCATGCGGCCGGCATGAGTGAAGGCCAAAAGCTCGGCTACGATAATGGGTACAGTATCGGCGCGGGATACAACAGCTACGCCGGCAGCCAATATAATAAGCTTGTTACTAAGTATAATAACTTGGTCACCGACTACAACAACCTTCGGACTGCGGTTATTAACTATATTGGCTCTACACCATACCAACCGCGCACAGCCATCTCCTGCACTTCTAATAACATTGGCAACACTACATTCACCAACTGCTATTAGCCGGTAAATTCTTAAGGATACTGCTAAAAGAGCGCGGCTATGCCCCTGCTACCGTGCCAATGATGACAGGGTGTTCATGTAAGTTAAGAACGATTACCCGGTCTTATGCTTGCTAGGAGACGATGCCGGAGCCATAAATAACGGCCATGAAGGAAGTTATATACTTCGTAGCGGCTGTAGTATCTTATACGTTCAGTAATTGTGAATTTTCTAGACGGCTTAATGACACGGACGCTGTTTCTCCCGGTTTCAACGTATGTGATGTACATGTTCCCTGCAACATCAGAAAATCGAATGGGAACGCGCAGTTTCCTGCTGCCGCTCATGATGATGCCGGTTAGAAAGCTACGGTTTTCTGTTGGTTTACCGTTCTCGCTTCCTTCTGCCACTAATTGCAGCTCTTGTCCGGGGGCTAAATCATCAGGGACAGCGCGTAGCTTCAAATCTATGCGTGGCGCTCTCAGCAATACGTTGGGCCAAAGCAAGTACATAGTGTACGTCGGTATTCGTATGGTAAATGCGTGACCGTGGCCCGTGTTGCGTATGTTTACATGGCCGCCAAGTGTTCCACGGTCCGGGATGTATTGAATTGTTAAAACCGGCAGCACGGCTTGAATGTTAGCCTGAGAAGCAGCACGAGCACTCCTTGCCGCCTGAGATGCGGCATAAGCAGCAACAATAACCGCAACTGCTGACAATACCTCAGATATTGGAATGCCATGTATCTGTAATTGTGCCTGCTCGTGTGAGACAGTTACATTTAATACATGTAAGATTTGGTCCATACCCGCTGATTATCTGACGATACGACTAGCTTACTCATCTTCATCCTCTAGCTCAATACCGCTTGCTTGCAACTCTGATTCAGTTGCGGCAAGCAGCTCAAAATAGTCCGCTAATACACGTATCTCTTCATCGGTTAGTTGCATACTACTGACACCCTACACCGTCATGGTTGGCGTCTAGGCCGTAGCGGTCCACGCCGACCACATACACAGGTCCTTGCACGTAGTACGGCCCATTGCCGCTGCCGCCGGCACAGTCAACGTCAGCCGGGTACACATTCGGTACGCACGCACCCGTATAATTCGGGTCACAAGCGGGCTTAGTCTCGGCGACGTATGTGCCGATAGCCGTAACCTCCCCGATAGGCTCGGTTGTTGTCTCTTCCTTGATGAGCTTTTTATCAGTCTGAACACCGTCGGCGTACGTAACCTCATAGGTTGATGTCTTCACGCCATTAACTCCTGCAACGCGCACTTCGGTCTTCCCTTTTGCCAAGGTGGAATCGTCAACTGTTGTTGACGTGAAAGGAATGTCGCTCGTTTCCGTAACGGTTTTGGTCGTTATTACCGGCTGATGTTCCGTGGGCTTGTCGCTTGACTGTTGCTGACTAGTGACAAGGTTTGATGTCTGAGCGGTAGGCGAGGAGTTAGGGCTAGCCGCTGCACTGATAGCTGAGCCCGCCATCACAGCAGTCACCGACCAAAGAACAACCTTTGCTGACTTGGACAGGCCGGCGTGCCATGATTTGAATCTGTCGAGTGTTTTCATGCTTGTTTCCAAACCCAACGTCCAAAGACTTTTAATACCATCTTCCAAAGTCCCCGCCGAAACATGATGCTTAGACCCAAAAGCAGCAGGAGCGCCACCTTCTTCGACGCCCAATCTCCGTGAATAAGCACGTTGAGCTCCCGAAGGAATACTTGCACAAAGGCGTGGACCACTATTCCCTGCATCGCCTGTTCGGCCGCCAATACCGAGTGAATAAACTCAGTCATATTCACAATTATCGCACAAGAAGTTGCGTCCGTGGCAATATAATGGCCGAAGCATTCTAATCCTCTCGCTCCGGTCGCCAACCGGAGAGATAACGCTCAGCCAAAGCTATCGCTTCGCTGAGCTTCTTGGTCTTGCGGCTCTTTTGCTTCGCTGATTGGATAATCGTATTAACTTCATCCTCGGAGCCGAGTACTTCTACAAGCACATCCCAAGCAAGACGAGTCTTCGCGTTGAAGGCTCTATTACCAATAGATTGGCTCCTGACTTCCTGACATGATGCCACTAGTAATCTAGCGCTTAGCTCACTGCTATCCGAGGCAATTACTAAAGGCTTGTCTGAAGCGTGTCGTTTCGCAAAAA
The DNA here is from genome assembly GCA_964527385.1 of uncultured Candidatus Saccharibacteria bacterium. Classification (GTDB taxonomy): domain Bacteria; phylum Patescibacteriota; class Saccharimonadia; order Saccharimonadales; family UBA4665; genus JANWHZ01. The sequence goes on from CAZGPZ010000083.1 coordinate 2,917, forward strand.
GCAATATACCGAGTAAGTCCTTCTCCTTTGCAAGTTTACGGCTGCTCGCGGCGCGTACTTCCTCAACAAAGCCATGCTCAATTTTGCTCGCATCCTCCTCCGTTACCATCTTGTGGCCTGCGCCTTTTTGGTGTCCGACCATATGGACTAAGTCAAATTTTGCAGACAAAGTTGTGACGTGTGGCATGATATTGCGTGTTGCTGCCAATATCACGTCCGGAGATTTAAGCTGTCGGAGCAGCCGGAGTACAACGCGCGATATCACCAAATCTGCGTTGATTATGTCCCACATCCCACGTTCCTTTTCCGGCATGTCGGGCAGCAAGTTCAGAAGCACAATTGATGCGGGCACTACGGCATTGAGCGGGTAGTCGCCC
>CAZGPZ010000084.1:0-3233 GCA_964527385.1 uncultured Candidatus Saccharibacteria bacterium
CAGTCGCAGCAAACTATTCAAAAGCGTTTCTAGCTTGTTGGCTTCTTCGAGGTTGCTGACGAGCGCAGCACGGAGGTCGGCTGTTGGGGCGCTGTCATCCATGAGTGCAACCTCGGTGCTCATTTTCAAAGCTGTAACTGGCGTTCTCAGCTCGTGGCTAGCGTCAGCGACGAAGCGTTTTTGTTGCTCGTTGGAAACCTCGATTGGCCGGAGCGTGCGCCGCGCCAGCCAGTAGCTGGCAAACCCGGCCGCGACCAACACGACACCATTGAAATACATGAGATTGAGCAATATACGGTGGGCGCCCGTATCGATATCAGAATCCTTTACAAAAAATGGATTGCCAGAAAACACCGGAAACTCCCGGTAAATTCGCTGTTGTTGGGTGGATAATCCCTGTTGCAGCGTGTCGGTCGCGAAATGGTACACCACGCCGCTAAAAACCAGGCTGATTGCCATGACGAGCAGCACGTACCATGCCGTGAGCTTCCAGGTTGCCGAACGGTAGACATCACCCACGTTACGCCTCAAGCCGGTAGCCGAAGCCGCGCTGGGTGTGGATAAGCGGCTTGCTTTTGGGGAACGCACGGTCAATTTTGTTGCGCAAATAGCCTATATATACCTCGACCGTATTCGGTAACACCAAGGCGTCGCCATCCCACACATGGTTGATGATCATGTCTTTGGTTACAACGCGGCCCTGGTTGCTCAGCAGGTATTCCAAAAGCGCGTATTCTTTGCCAGAAAGCTTGATATAGTCATTGCCGCGTTTGGCGTGGTAGTTGGTGGTATCGAGCGACAGGTCGCCGGCTTTCATGATGGTACCAGTGTGGTGGGCTGGTCGGCGAAGCAGCGCCCGCACGCGAGCGACGAGTTCATCGAACGAAAACGGCTTGACAAGGTAATCGTCGGCGCCGCTGTTCAGGCCCTCCACTTTGTCGCCAAGCGTCCCGCGGGCGGTGAGTATCAGTATCGGCACGCTGTTGCCTTCAGCGCGCACCCGCCGGCAGAGCTCCACACCGTCAAAGCTGCCGGGTAGCATGCGGTCAAGCACGACCAGGTCGTAGTCGCTATCCAGCGCGTATGCCAACCCGGTATCGGCATCGTGCACCATGTCCACGGCAAAGCCTTTTAGCTCCAAGCCGCGCTTGATTGCACGCGCGATCTTCACCTCGTCTTCGATAACAACAATTCTCATGCAGATAATTATACGACCCTTCTTGAGAGTTCGCTGTGACGCTGTTGGTAGAACTGGCGGTCACTTTTGCTGGAAACGCATCTTCTTGGTATGTTCGAGCTCTTGCTCGATCAGGATGCGGTTGGTCCGTATAAGGTCGGCGATCACGTCAAGCGCAAAGCAGATAAACGAAGCCATAAGCAGGACAAGCCCAAGCAGCAGCGACTGCAAATGCCCGTTGATCGAATCGGCGAATGATAGGTACACGAACCGAGCGAACGGGATGATACCAACAACAAACGCTATCGTGCCTGCCGTCCCGAATATGACATGAGGGCGGTACATAATGTACGCGCGAATGATCGCGGCAGCGGATTTGCGGATATGCTCCCAGGTGGATTTAAAGAGACGTGATTCGCGGGTCTTTTTGTTCGTGTCAACGGGGATACTTGCGATTGCCAGCCGTTTGTTGCCTGCCTGGATGATTGTTTCCATGCAATAGCTGAACGACGTGATGGTATTCAATTCAAGTAGGGATTGCCGTGAGTAAGCCCGAAAACCACTAGCCGCGTCCGGCAGGTCAGTGCCGGCGGCAATGTTGACAACCTGGCTGCCAATGCGTTGGAGCAGTTTCTTGGCGGGCGAAAAGTGGGCGATCTTGTGTGTTTGCCGGTCGGCGATCACAATATCTGCCTCACCGTTGATAATAGGCTGCACGAGATCGGCGATCCGGGCTTGGGGGTATTGGTTGTCCCCATCAGTATTAACGACAATGTCGGCACCAAGTTCAAGTGCCCGCTCGACGCCGTGTCGGAACGATATGCCAAGCCCTCGGTTACCAGAATGCCGGACAATATGCTTGACGCCGAGCTTCCTGGCAATATCGATTGTTTTGTCCGTCGAACCGTCGTCGATAATGAGTACTTCGAGCTCGTCTACTCCAGGAATTTTCTTCGGGATGCTCTTCAGTACCAAAGGCAAGGTTTGTTCTTCGTTATAGCATGGAATTTGTACAATAACTTTCATGTGGGCTCCCGTTTCAGGGGTTAGTATACCATATGACGGTGTTTGGTTCGGCGGCTAGGCACAAGGCGCCTGCATGCAGTACAATCATAAGCAGTTATATTTATGAGCCATGAGCGGAAATACTGACAAGCATCTTAGGCGCCAAGCCGGCGACACCATCGTCGAGGTAATTATTGCTGTAGGTGTCATCTCCGCCATCCTGGTCGGGGCGTTCGTCGTCACGAGCAGTAGTAACCGTGCTGTCCGCGACTCCGAAGAACACGCCCAGGCGCTCCAGCTCTTGCAGGGCCAAGTCGAACTACTGCGGCATGCTGCCTCTGGCTCCAGTCCGCTGCCCGCGGCGCTCGGGACGCCGTTTTGCTTAGGTGTCGCCACCTATTACCAGCCGGCTGCTAGCAACAGTAATTGTGCGTTAGACTCGCAAGGCATGCCCGGGCAGGCCAATTCTTGGTATAACGTTTCCATCGTGAAATCCGGCACCGCGAGCGGCGGGGCAACAACCACGTTCGACCTCACCGCGTCGTGGCCAGCGTTTGGCGGCGGGACCGACACGGTATATTTGTCATATAAAGTCGAAATCACGCCCTAGGCGTCCCGGTCATGGCATTTGGGTGGCAGCCGGCGCGCAGGTGCGCAATAGAAAATCCCAAGGGTTATTTAAGGTTGGTTCGGTAAGGTATACTAGAGACTATTCGTATGGCAGACAAAAACCCTGGCGACGTTCATGACCGGCTTCGTTCCCCGGCAACTCCACCGAAGCGTTCAGCTTTTATATCTGATATCCAAGCGCCACGCAGCCGCATGTTTCCCGATATCGGCAGGACGTTGCCGCAACGGCGTAACTTCGTACCACCGCGGCCGGTGCCTGCAAAGCCCGCCCAAAACAAGCCCACCCCCCTTGTTGTAGAGCCTGCGGAACCCCGGCCTGAAACGCCGGTGCCAACACAACGCCCCTTGCCGGCCGCGCTGCCACTGCTGCGCAAAGCCAAAAAAAAGCGGCGAATATTCTCGAAAAAACGCGTCATCTTGG
>CAZGPZ010000085.1:0-3146 GCA_964527385.1 uncultured Candidatus Saccharibacteria bacterium
GGCACGCTAGCCGAACAGATGCGCATATTCCTGCAGAAGTTCCAGGAACGCCTGGCAAATGTCGATGAAGCAGCGATCCAAGCCAAGCTTGAGACATCTGAGGTCGCCATGCGCGAAGTAGCCAACAAGACCCTGGCCAAAGCCCAGCGCGCCGTCGGTCTCCGCCCACAGGGCAGAACGACAGAACATAAACGGGCGGGAGGTATGGCCAAACCGGCAGTAGTGTCGTTTGGCGACTTCGCCAAACTCGATATTCGAATCGGGAAAGTCATTGCCGCCGAAAGCGTCCAAGATAGTAATAAGCTCATCAAGTTAACGATTGATCTAGGCGGCGAACAGCGAACCATTATTACAGGTATGCGCGAGTTGTATTCAGCCGAATCGTTTGTCGGCAAGATGTTACCTATACTGGTTAACCTGCAATCTCAAACATTTCGTGGCGAGACGAGCCATGGAATGCTGATCGCGGCCGAAGGCAGCAATGGACCAGTACTACTTCTTCCGGAGAAAGACCTTCCTGCTGGCAGCCCAATCGAATAACTATGGCTAACCTGAACATTTCACGAGCACAGCGGTTGGACCAGAAGGTTATTGAGCTGATCCCGCAGCTGAGCCGGGCGTATGCGACGCGGCTAATCGAAGAGGGCAAGGTGTCGATTAGCGGTGTGCATGTCTTGAAGCCAGGGTACAAGCTTCGCGCCGGCGATGAGGTCGTAGTTGACTACGACACGAAAGAGCTCGAACAAGTACCCCACATCGACTTGCCGATTTTGTACGAAGATAGTGATTGTGTTGTCATCAATAAGCCGGTCGGCATATTGTCGCACGGAAAAGGCATTTTCAACCAAGAAGCGACGGTAGCGAGTTGGCTCCGCGACCACGTACAGCAAAACTCTCAAAATTCCCATCTGTTAGAGGACAGACCCCTAACAGATGCACGTAATGTGAACTCGGGACGGGCAGGTATAGTGCACCGGTTGGACCGCGCTACATCTGGCGTTATGATTTGCGCCAAGACACCAGAAGCGCTCGGCTGGCTGCAAAAACAATTCTCACAGCGCAAAACCAAAAAGACTTACTATGCAGTGGTTGCCGGCCATATGCCGCACGACCACGCCATCATCGACATGCCGATCGAACGCAACCCGAAACACCCACAGACCTTCCGTGCCGGACTGAACGGCAAACCAGCCATAACAGAGTATTGGGTAAAAGAATCTGGTGACCACACGTCGCTGCTCGAACTTCGGCCGCAGACCGGGCGCACACACCAGCTTCGGGTTCATCTCAGCACGATCGGCCACCCGATCGTTGGCGACGCGCTTTATAACGGCAAGCCGGCTGACCGCCTGTATTTGCACGCCGAACGGCTGGAGATCACGTTGCCGGACCGTACACGCCGCATATTTACCGCGCCACTCCCAGACAGCTTCCGCGCTACAATAGAATCATGACTAGTGAGCTGCTGTTACACCCTGATACAAAAGCCCGTATCGCATCATTTACTGGCAGCCCGGCTCACGCGCTGTTGCTTATCGGTCCGCCAGGGGCGGGCAAACGCAGCGTAGCACTAGATATAGCAAGCGTATTGCTACGCACGACACTAGAAAAACTGAATCAGCACCCGTACTTCACGCTGCTTGCGGCGGCAGCCGGTAAAACTATTTCGGTGGATGACGTTCGGGGGATAACACATTTCTTGATGCTGCGAGCGACCAGCAACAACGATGTATCCCGGGTTGTCGTCGTCGAACAGGCACAGCGCATGACCGTCCAAGCGCAGAATGCGCTGCTGAAAACCATAGAAGAGCCACCGGCTGGAACCGTGCTTATCCTAACCGCACCGGGCGAACTTGGGCTGCTACCGACCATCCAGTCGCGCGTCCAAACGCTGCAGCTACGTCAACCAGGGCCAACGGCAGCAGCAGAATATTTTGCAAACGAGTACCAAACCGCTGACGTGCAGAAAGCCTTAGTTGTCAGCGGTGGCTTGCCCGGGCTGACCAAAGCCTTGCTGGATGGTGATACCAGCCACCCACTAGCAACCGCCACGACCACTGCGCGTGAAATTCTGCGGGGCACGACATTCGATCGTATCGCCATGACCGACAGTCTTGCCAAGGACAAACAGCGTTGCTTGGACACACTATTTATCCTCGCGCGTATGGCTGAAATCTCTCTGGGGAAAGAGGGCTCTAACGAGGCGGTCAACAAGCGCTGGCAACACATCCTGCGAGGATGCCACGATGCCGAAGCGCAAATACTCGCGAGCGCACAAATCAAATTGGTGCTGCTCAACTTCATGCTCTCCATCTAGTGGTATAATAAGTACCAATATGTTTGAACTCGCCCTTGTCGGGGCATTTGGCATACTCGCTTATTGGCACGCGCGCATCCGTGACGACGAGATTGCCGCCTTCTCGCGTGGCGTCGGCAACCGCTTGGGCAAATTATGGGACATCGCCCACCAGGGAATGCGCGAAAACCGTTTCTTGCGCGCCGAAAAGGCACTTCTTACCATCCTGAAGATAGACGAGCGCAACGCGGCCGCCTACAACCGCTTGGGCATTCTCTATGCCAAGCAAAAGGAATACCGTGACGCGATTGACTGCTTTGAGATTGCCTCCAGCATCGAAGCCACGCCGTCAGCCTTGCACAACCTGGGACTCATTTATTACGAAACAGAAAACTACGAAAAAGCCGCGATCGCTTTCGAGCAAGCATTAAAAATGGAAGACAACTTAGCGGCACGTCATGTCGCTTACGCGAAAGTACAGGAGAAGCTGGGCAATGTGCGCGTGATGTTGCTGGAGCTGGAACGCGCGATGGAGCTGGAACCGAACCGCGAAACACATAACCTGCTCATCAAGGCGTACCGCCAACACGGGCGCGACGCCGACGCCGACATCCTAGAAGACCGCTTGAAGAAAATGATCACAACGAGCACGAAGCCGAAGCGCATCATCCGCCCGCCAAGAGTCGTAGTATAGGGTTTGCCCCGCACCAGCCCAGAAACCATTCTTGCCCCAGCAAATGACGGTTGTCTTTTCACCCCTGTTTTGGTACACTTATGCGGTGATTTATGCCGACGTAGCTCAGTGGCCAGAGCGGCTGTTTTGTAAACAGCGGGTCGTGGGTTCGACTCC
>CAZGPZ010000086.1:0-2935 GCA_964527385.1 uncultured Candidatus Saccharibacteria bacterium
CCTTGTTATAGGCCTTGTGGATTGTGGGTACAACTGCCTGGATACCGAAGTTATGCAGGCTGCTATTATGGTGGAAAAACAGGGGAGATTGCTCGGACAACCTGCGGGAAACGAACCAATTTTGTGCACATGGCGGCTGCCGGAAAAAATAAACGGAGGATATCCAAGGCCGCGAATGACGGGTTCGCCGCAGGCTATCCACAACCTGTCCACTATTATGCATAGAGCCGTTCCTTGATGTCTGAGATCGCGGTGCGCACGTCATTGTTCAGGTGTACTTCTTGCTCGATTTTCTCGACCGAATGAATGGCGGTTGTGTGGTCTTTGCGCCCGAGCTCGTGGGCGATCTTCGGGAAACTCAGGTGCAACTCGCTGCGTAGCATGTACATGGCGATTTGCCGCGGCACGACGATGTCTTTGTCGCGCTTCGGCCCGAGGATGTCATCGATGGATATTTGGAAATGCCGCGCCGTGCGCTCGATAATTTGTTTTGCACTGAGGTGTTTCGGCCGGATCTTGGCGGCGCTCAAGAGGCTCGTTATGATGGATATATCGGGCTCCAGCCCGCGCATCTCGCAGAATGCCAGTAGCTGGTTCAAAGCGCCCTCTAGTTCGCGCACGTTCGTCGGCACGTTCGTCGCCAAATATTCGGCAACATCGGTCGGCAATGCGATGCCATGGCTTTGGGCTTTTGACTGGACAATCGCGCAGCGCGTCTCGAAATCCGGGTTCTGCATGTCGATCGTCATGCCCCACGCGAAGCGGCTGCGCAAGCGCTCTTCCAGTGTCGGGATATCGCGTGGCGTTCGGTCGGAGCTGATAATAATCTGCTTGTTCGCTTGGTGCAAGGCGTTGAATGTGTGAAAGAATTCCTCCTGCATCTTCTCTTTGCCGGCAATGAACTGGACGTCGTCTATGATCAGCACGTCGGCGGTCCGGTAAAAGCTGGCGAATTCGGTCGTTTTCTTGTAGCGGATCGCGTCGACGAATTCTTGCACGAACTGCTCGGTCGACATGTACAAGATCTTGGCGCGCGGGTTCTTCGCGAGCACGGCGTTGCCAACCGCCTGCATGAGGTGTGTCTTGCCAATGCCGACGCCGCCATACAAGAATAATGGGTTGTATTTCGTGCCGGGCGATTGCACGATGGACTGGCACGCCGCGAATGCCAGCTCGCTGCCGGAGCCGACAATAAAATTGTCAAAGGTGTAGCGTTCGTTTAGGCCCTGTCGGTACGTGTGCGTCAGGCTGGTATGCGGTGTGGATTCCCTGGTCGCCGCTGCCCCGGATTCCCTGGTCCTGGCTACCTGTGCCGTCAAGACCGGTTCGTCGAGTTCTTCCCGTGGGGCAGGGGTACTCTGGATTTTGAACAGTATATCTTGGGTGACCACGCCATTTTTCTCGAGGATTTCACGGATAAGACCGATATATTTGCGTTCCAATTGTTGCTTGATGAAGATATTGGGCACGCCAATGACGACCGTATCCGAATCTTGGCGCAAAAGGTTGGTATGCTTGAACCACGTGACGAAATTGCCGCGGGATATAGACAGTTCAACCTCTCCCAAAACTGCTTGCCACAAGCCATCTACCGGCATGATAATTCCCCATTCACTAAGCTACACCATCGACTATACCGTACAATGGCATTACTTTTCCACAGGCTGGCAAAAATTACATCAATGCGGCACAAGAAACGGCAAAATCGGGGATGGACTTATGCACATCACGCAGGCTCATCTTAAAAACTGGGGACAAAATTTGCGGATAAGTGGAAAAATTGCTAGACTTAGTGGGTTAATTATTGTTGTTTTTACCTGCCTGGCGCGTTTTGCCGATTGCATTTCGTGATTCGTTATGCGCGCGGCGTGGCCCGGGGATAACAAGCAAAAAAGTAAGGTACAATACATATATGCCAAAACGCACCTACCAACCAAAAAAACGTCACCGCTCAGCTGAGCACGGTTTCTTGAAACGCATGGCCACGAAAGCCGGGCGCACTATCATGCACCGCCGCCGCCTCAAAGGGCGAGCCAGCCTTTCGGCGTAATCCAAGCTATTAGCCAGTCGCTTATAGCTCGTGGCCATAGCATGAGTAAATTATTCGTCATTCCCGCGCAGTGGGAATCTAGCAATATACAAATCAACACATTTTGATTTCTGGATTCCCGATCAAGCCGGGAATGACAACTTCAGCGCTAATAGCTAGGACTACCAGCTAGCAGCCGCAGTCTGTACACTAATACTATGCTTGCAAGGCAGCACCGTTTTCATGGGTATACGAGCCTGAGCGCAGTGTACCGTCGTGGCACCACGGCGCGAAACCAGCAGCTGGCACTGCGTTACCTGCATAACCGCAGCCGGAAAGACTACCGCATGGCGGTGATCGTCAGCCGGAAAATCCACAAATCCGCCGTCAAGCGCAACCGTGTCCGTCGCCGCATCTATGAGATTGTCCGCCAACAGGCGCATATCGCCGAACCCTACGATATGATCTTCTCGGTTTTCAGCGAGCAGATTATTGACCTGTCACCCACCGAACTGTCGCGCATGGTACTCAAGCTGCTGCAAAAAGCACACATTCATAATGGTGAAGCCAAGCCTGCAAGTGCTGCCCGTGATATAGTGGATGCAAGAGAGGAAAACCACTAGGCATGTTCACGACTATTATCGCGCAACCGATATTTAACTTACTTGTCTTTATCTATGCGATCCTGCCTGGGCATAACCTCGGGCTGGCAATCATTATCTTCACGGCCATTGTCCGCCTGCTCCTATGGCCGCTCGTCAAGCGCCAACTGCACCAGACGAAAGTCATGCGCAAGCTCCAGCCAGAACTGAAGCGCATCAAGAAAGAGGCCAAAGGCGACCGGCAAAAGGAGTCGCTCATGGTCATGGCGCTCTACAAAGAGCACGGCGCAAGCCCGTTCGGCTC
>CAZGPZ010000087.1:0-2894 GCA_964527385.1 uncultured Candidatus Saccharibacteria bacterium
GAGGACCGCCTAAGCTCGTCGGAACGAGGGTCAATTACCGCTGTGCAGACCATTTACGTCCCGGCTGACGACCTCTCTGACCCGGCCGTGCAGATGATCCAGCACGAATTGGACTCGACTATAGTTCTTTCCCGCCAGGTTGCAGAGCAGGGCATCCGCCCGGCAGTCGACCTCTTGCGCACCACATCCAGCCTCCTGAGCCCTGACGTCGTCGGCGTGCGCCATTACGAGCTGAGCATCAAGGTTCAAGCTTTGCTCCAGAAGTACGAATCGCTCAAGGGCATCATCGCCATCATCGGCGAGAACGAGCTTTCAGCGGCCGACCGCGTCGATTACGGCAAGGCGAAAAAGCTCATCCAGTACTTCTCGCAGCACATGCACGTCATGGAAGCGCAGAGCGCGTTCAAGGGCGAATCCTATACCTTGGAACAAAACCTGTCGGGCATCGAAGAGATTATCGGCTAGGCGGAAGTGGCATGGCAGACGAAGCGGTAGAAACCAAGCAGGCACCCGGAAAAGACAATGATGCCGCGCAGCAGGACGACACGCAGCTACATGTCAAGGTGTGGTCGCCGTTCAAAGTGTATTACGATAATGTTGCCCGGAGTATCTCTGGGGTGAATGGCACTGGCACATTCGACATTTTGCCAAAGCATCATAACTTTATCACCATTTTGAATGCTTGCGACCTCACGCTCGACACCAAAGATGGCGCGCTCAAAATCCGCATTGCCGGCGGCGTCATGCACGTCCGCAAGAACCTCGTCACCGTGTTCCTGGAAGTCTAGTCTAGAACGATATAGTCGAAGCCAAAGGTCGTCCCGCCGGGAGCGGCGTTGGTGCTGCACACGCTGAACGATGTCGTGGAACGGTTGGCGTAATAATCCAGTCCGGCCGCTGCCGAGCCGATGGGCGTAATGACAAGATGCGGCGTAGAATTGAACTTGCTCGCGAACGTAACGGTCACGAAGCAGCCTGCGGCTGGGCTTGACCCGGTGTTGATGGTAATCGTCCCGGCGGTGTCCGACCCGCTGACTGACACCGTGCCGCCACCGCCAAGCGCGGTGCCGTTGGAGCGCGATGGCGTCGCGCCGCCAGCCGCCACGTGGTGCGTCAGGTTCAAGTCGCCGCTTAGTTGCAGCGAGCCGACGGTCAACGACGGCGCGGAAACCGCCCCCAGGAAGGTGCCGCCACCTTTGACATTCAAGCTCTGGCCGATGTTCAATCCGCCCTGGAATGACGTGCTTCCGGTAACCGCCAGCGATTTCGTAATCTGCACATCGTCGAATGTGCTTTGGCCAGAGACACGCAGTCCGGCAATTGCCAAGTTGGTGCCGACCTGCAACGTCCCGGCAATCTGCAGGTTTTCGCGCATAAGGACGGACCCGCTAAAGACCGCATTGCTCTGCACGTTCAAGGTGTGCTTCGGCTCGCCGACTGTCACGTCGGTGTTAGCCAGCTGGTCGAGCGTGCTCTGAGACAAGGATTGCGACGACAGGGTATTATTGTCGACGTTTTGGCTCCTCGCTTTCAGGTACAACACTGTCGCGATTATCGCCGCCACGATCAGCAGCAATATGAAGCCAAGCATATACACGTTCAGTTTCGAAGCTATGCCGCTAATCGGGCTTTTCGGAAGCGGTGGTGGTGCTGCCGCGGATGGCGCCGATCCGCCGCCTTCTCCCGAAAGCGTATCACTGTCCGACGACGTCGACGTGTCGATGACGTTTGGCTGCCCGCCGCCAGCTGCAGCTTGCCCTTCGACAGTCGTGCCGGTTTGTTCCAGCGACGTGCTGTCACTTTGCTTGTTGTCTGTTTCAGCCATCTATATGTTCTATAATTACCCTTATGCTAATGATACAAGAACTGCCGAGCCATTACAAAGCGTAAAAAGCAGCTTGTCATTCCCGCTCAGGCTGGAATCCAGTCGAAAAAGGAACCGAATTGGCAATGCATTGTTTTGCTGGATCCCCGATATTATCGAGGATGACGAATATCATATGTTACCACTGAAATTTGTAACTGAATCAACCCGCCACAAGTCTTATATACATAAGGGTATTCATTTTTTGCAAGATTTGCAGCAAAATAGTAAAGACGTGAGACACCAATACATTAATCGGAATAATCATACACCCCGTCATTCCCGTGCTCGCCAGGATGCATTGTTGTTACGTCATTCCCGCGCAGGCGGGAATCCAGTTGTATCAGCAAATAGCGTCTTGCCCTTTTTGCTAAAGAGCATCTGCATGAGCGTCACGAGTGCGCTTGCGGCGCTGTCGCTTGCGGTTATTGCCCCAAGCGTTGCCTTGGCTGCATGCCCCGATCCCAACCAACAATCATGTTCGTCAGGCTATGGTGTCAGCGAAACATTCTTCGGCACCGGCGGCCAGCTCTGTATACCTGGCAGTAGCGGTTATTCCAGCAGCTACTGCGCGAAATCATCAGTTGGCGAGCTAGGTGTTGGCAATTCGTTGGGGACACTTTACCAAGCCCAGTCTGGGTTCAACACCAACCGCGAACCGTCGATAGCGGTTATGGTTAACGACTCACAATGTCCTGGGTATGACGCTGTAAATGGCGCTAGCCGCGATGTAGGTGTACTTGACACTGGAAGCACGACGACGACAGACGTGAACTTCTCGGCAATGTCGTATCTCGCTGACAGTTATGTCGTGCAGACTTACGGACAGCCACCAACATACGCAGGAGGTCACACCTTTGCAACGCCAACATACTTCACTTCTGCGACCAATACTGAACAATTTGGTATCAATTTAGTGAATAACACAAGTCCCGCAGTTGGACATGACGTAAGCCAGATTCCAGATAGTACTTTTGGTTTTGGTGCCGCCTCGGTTGGTGGTGGCCCAAGCAGCTCAACAGACTACGCC
>CAZGPZ010000088.1:0-2866 GCA_964527385.1 uncultured Candidatus Saccharibacteria bacterium
TGCTGGAATCCCGTGTGAATCGGGAACTGTGCCGCAACGGTAAGCGTTCTTGCTGTTCAAGGGAAAAGAGCAGCCCGACAAAATGTATTTCATTTTGCCGGCGCGATGAGAAAAACCCGTAGGGGTTTGTCTCATGTGCCATGCGGGTGTCGTATAACGGCCATTATGTAGCCTTCCCAAGGCTGAGACGCGGGTTCGACTCCCGCCACCCGCACCACGTGAGGATTCCTTGCAGCCATTGGTCACAAGTTTGCAAAACAATTTTCCAGGTTTAAGCTGGGCACTTGCAGGCTTTTTTCTTTCGCTGGCCAAACCGTCTCGTTTGGTTTGTTCGTAGCTTGTAACATCCAAAACCGGCCGAGTGATACAATAGACCATAGCTAATGACAATCCCAAAACAATATTTGCACGACCGTTTGGTGCTGCTCATTGTCAGTGTCAATGCATTCCTTGCGTTTCTACTAGCTGTTTTGACATTCGTACGCGTGGATACGAGCCACAGCAGCTATATCGTGCAATACCGATCGAACGCAACCATCAACGCTTTCAAGAGCGGCAGCAGCACGGAACTGTATAGCTTTATTTTGTTCGGTCTGCTTGTCCTGGCTATACATACCGCTATAAGTCTGCGTGCGTACCGGATACACCGCCAGCTGGCCGTGGTCGTCCTCGGTCTGGGAACGTTGTTGTTGGTTGTGGCAATCGTGGTCAGTAACGCATTGCTGGTACTTCGATGACCGACCTTGAAATACCCCTGAAGGACGAGCGGCACGGTCACTACCGTTTTTTTGAAATCTTGCCGTTTGCGCTGAGCCTTTCTATGCTGGCGCTGCTTTTCCTGCTGAGCATATTCAACACCACGCTAGCGGCTTTTTTTGTATTAGTGTACATATTCATTTATTTAACACGTGCGGTTGCCGTGGCAATCCGTTCGCTGCACGGTTTCGGCGTGATGCGCAAGAACCAGCACTACAATTGGCGTGACTTGCTTGGCGAGCTCGAGGCGGGCAAACTGGGTGGCAAACATGTCCATCAGCCATCATGGCACCAAGCACAGACGGAAAAACGTGGCGGGAATGCCCTAGCTATCAAGCCAAGCGACGTACTGCAGGCAATTATCATCCCTACGCTCAATGAAAGCAGGGAAGTCCTGGAGCCGACGATACAGTCAATCCTGGCATCGAATTACCCCATGAAGCAGGTTATTTTCGTCCTGGCTTATGAAGAACGCGGCGGCACAGAAGTTGAAGAGCGGGCCATGCAGCTAGTCGAGGAATACAAGGATCATTTCTACCATGCGTTTGCCGTCAAACATCCTGTAGGCATTCCCAATGAGGCGCTTGCCAAAGGTGGCAACGCGACCTACGCCGGGCGGGCATTGCTTAGTTACTTGCACGAACATGGTATCGATCCGCTGCGTGTCGTCGTGACGACGCTTGACGCAGACAATCGCCCCGACAAAGAATACCTGGCGTGCCTCGCGTATACCTACTGTGTATGCCCTGATCCGGTACGAGCTGCGTTCCAGCCGGTATCAATCTATAGCAATAACATATGGGATGCGCCTGCGCCGATGCGCGTCCTTGCCACGGGCAATTCAATTTACACCATCGTCATGTCAATGCGCCCGCATGCCCTGCGCAACTTCTCGTCTCACGCCCAAGGTATGGCATCACTTATCCAGACTGATTTTTGGAGTGTCCGGACCATCGTCGAAGATGGCCACCAGTTTTGGCGCTCATATTTCGCGTTCGACGGCAACTACGTCGTCTATCCGGTACATGTGCCGATCTACCAAGACGCTGTTCTGTCCAAAACGTACCGCAAAACGCTGAAAGCCCAGTTCGTGCAGCTACGCCGTTGGGCGTACGGTGCTTCGGATGTGGCATATGTCGTCGATAAAGGCTTTTACCAGAAGAACAGGGTACCGCGCCTTGACCTGGTTAGCAAGTTGTTCCGCCTCACTGAAGGGCACGTCACCTGGGCCGTGGCGCCGATTTTAAGCCTTGTGGGCGGTTTTGTACCGGTCGCTTTTCACTCACATAGCCTTGTCGCTAACCAATTACCGACTATCGTAAGCCAGATACAAACCTACGCGCTTCTCGGGTTGTTCGTGACCCTTTATCTATGCCTGAAGACGCTGCCGCCAAAGCCCGCGCGGTATCGCCGGCACCGTACACTATTCATGATTATGCAGTGGGTATATTTGCCGTTCACGACAATCATCTACAATTCGTTCGCGGCTATTTACTCACAGGCGCGGCTGGCATTTGGCAAATACATGGATTACTTCGATGTCACAGAGAAGGCTGTCAAGTAAATCCTTCTGCCCGTCCCGCACGCTTGAGTATCCCAGTCGGCACTTACAGAATAAATCATATGCAGATGCTTGCGGCACCCTAGGCGTACAGGACTTAGTTGGCTTTAATCGGATGAAACGCCCCGTAATGTGTCGCCGCTACGCCATCGAAGCGGTCGAGGGCGACCAAAGCTTCACGGGCGATGTCATCCCGCTCGACAGCGCCACCACGCACCTTGTGCAGCAAATTGTTAATGACCGTGTCAGTTAGCGCGCCAGCATCTGCCATGGGGCTGGGACGGTGCCTACAGGCATCATAGAGGCTGAGGAATAAAATGTCGCGCATGAATGGAACAATGTGCGACGTCCCACCGCGAACACCCAGGGATTTCTCGTACGCTTCGCGCTCGATAGATGTAAATACAGCCCCGCACGAATCGCACTGTCGTCTTCGCCATACACTTGCTGACCGCTTCTGGTGCCGTGAGTTTGTTACCCGCGTCTTGCCTTGGCAATATATACATACCATGACTACATATTGTCATAGCCCTTTTGATAATGCTAGTG
>CAZGPZ010000089.1:0-2594 GCA_964527385.1 uncultured Candidatus Saccharibacteria bacterium
CTACACCGTCACCTGGGCAGACACCGAACGCGACCTGAGCGCTTGGCTTAGCAACACCATGCAGCAGCAGGCCATCGCTGCGCTATATGACCTAGAGCGTAAAATCCTGGACACCAAAGATGTGAGTCTCATTGATGATTGGCGCCGCCTGCAGACATCAGACCATTTCTACTACATGTGTACCAAGTGGTGGAACGACGGCGATATTCACGCCTACTTCAGCCCGTACGACACGCCGTACGAGGCGTACATTAACTTCATGAATGCTTACCACGACGTACGGTTCCGTCTTGCCGAGAAAGGCATCGAAGTCTAGGCATGGGACGGCCGGTCGTACTCAGCAATGGGCAGCTCTTCGTCGGACTTGACGAATCCGGGCTCGTCCATGACTTCTACTACCCATATGTGGGGCTGGACAATCTCACCAATGCCCGCAGTGTCCACCACAAAATCGGCGTCTGGGTCGACGGTGTTTTCGGGTGGACCAATGATACCACTTGGAATGTCAGCGTAGACTTCAGCAGCGACGCGCTGGTAAGTTCGGTTCATATGCATTCGGACGAACTAGCGGTTTCGCTGGAGCTGACGGATTTCGTTGATATCGAATACAACGCGTTTGTCCGCCGGATCCATGTCACGAACGAAACCGATCACCGGCGCGACATACGTTTATTCATGCACCAAGTGTTCGAGATTTCGCGCCGGGGCCGTGCCGATACCGCCATGTATGTACCGGATGGCCACTATATCCTTGATTACAAAGGCCGCTGTTGTTTGGCGGTCGCCGGCAAACTGGCAGATGGCGCGGATTTTGACCAATATGCGGTCGGCATCTACGGTATCGAAGGCAAGGCCGGTACCTTTTCCGACGCTGAGGATGGCGAATTGTCCGGGAACGCGGTGGAACATGGCGGCGTTGATAGCGTCATCCGTTTTCGCCGGGAAGTCGAGGGCCACGCCACGTTCGACGTGGACTACTGGGTCGTGGCAGCGGATAGCCAACATGAAGCACAAAAAATCCATGCCCTACTGAAGGACCAAGCACTCGGCACCCGCTTGGAAGCCGTCCGGACACATTGGAACAAATGGCTCCAACCGGCGCAAGCGCATTTTCACGGCTACATCGAAGAACATCGCGAGGCGGTCCAAAAAAGCCTGCTTATTATCAAAGCCCATTGCGATGAACGGGGTTCTATTCTCGCCAGCGGCGATTCAAGTATCTTTAATTATGGGCGCGACTACTATTGTTACTGCTGGCCGCGCGACGCAGCTTATGCCGTCTGGCCGCTTATGCGGCTCGGTTTGTTCGAAGAAGCGCGCAAGTTTTTCGACTTCGCGCGGGACACCATGCACCCCGGTGGCTACCTTATGCACAAATACCAACCAGACCGTGCAATTGGCAGCACGTGGCACCCGCTTGTTCATAACGGCAAGCGCGAGCTGTCAATCCAAGAGGACGAGACGGCGATCGTGCTGTTTATGCTCGGCGAGTACTATCGCCTCAGCGGCGACAAAACATACGTCGAGGAGATTTTTGACAGCTTTATCTCCCCATGTGCTAGCTTCATGAGCGAATTCATCGATGCTCAAACCAATTTGCCGCACGCCAGCTACGATTTGTGGGAGCAAAAGTACCTGACCTCGACCTATACGGTATGTACGGTGATCGCAGGGCTTGAAGCTTCCGCAGAATTGGCCGAGATGCTGGAACGCTCCCAGGTTGAATCGTTGCGATGGCGCCAAGTCGCGAATAAAATGCGCGACAACCTGGAGGCGTTATACCATCCTGATGGTTATTTCCGAAAAGGTTACTTGCTTGAGGGTGACGACAAAATGGCATATGACGACCAGCTCGATATCTCCAGCCTGTACGGCCCGTTCATGTTCGCCGATTTGCCGCTGGACGACCACCGGCTTGCCGGCATGGCAGAACAAGCAGAAAAGCATTTGTTCAACACGTCACCGATCGGTGGCGTCGTCAGGTCAGAAAACGACGCATACTTCCTGAGCAAAACCCAGTACACCGGTAACCCATGGGCTGTTTGCACGCTCTGGCTCGCGCAGTATTTTCACAACGCTCGCCGTACCGACGAGGCTCGAAAGCTGGTGGATTGGGCGCTCGCCCGCGCATATCCCAGCGGCGTAATCAGCGAGCAATTCGACCCGGAAGACGGCATGGCTTTAAGTGTAGCGCCGCTCGTGTGGAGCCATGCGGAGCTGCTCAATACCATTTTGGATATTGCCGGCGAACAGCAGATAGAAACAAAATAACCCTGGTTTAGCGGGGTTATTTTGTACAGTTTGCAAACTTATTTCTTTGGCTTGACTTCGTTGCGGCCAAGGTTTTTCTTGGTTTCCGTAAATACAACATGTTTGCGAAGCCTCGGGCTATACTTCTTCAGACTGAGCTTTTCAGTCGTGTTTACGGAGTTTTTGCTCGTGTAATAAATGCGCTCGCCACTCTCTTCAGATACGAGTCCAATAATCTTTCGCTTATCGCCTTTTTTAGCCATATATCTTTACCTTTATAATTTCAATCAGAGTACATCGTACCAGATATGAGCCTCTCTGTAAACCGTCCGTCTAAAATGAAA
>CAZGPZ010000090.1:0-2284 GCA_964527385.1 uncultured Candidatus Saccharibacteria bacterium
ACTTGCATGTATTAGGCACGCCGCCAGCGTTCATCCTGAGCCAGGATCAAACTCTTCAAAAAAGAATCTATATCCTATAGTTCAGTCAGAATCTGACTTTACTGTTAAAACATAGTTCGTGTAGCGGTAAAGCTACAGTCGAACTGACGTTGATTTGCACTACTCAATTTTTAATGTACCTTCCGGGGCACTTCAGCAATGCCTCAAAAGTATCTAAGGTATAGTACTCTTTGCGCAAGCGACTTGTCAAGATAGTAATGGCGTAAATGATTGTAATCGTTACAGCAGATTAGTCTTCGTGTCTGAGTGCTGTTTCTTCGTCATCCTCATCAGCCATTTCATCGGTTTGGTCAGACTTGTCGACCAAAGCCAACGAAACTACTTCATCCCCGTCATTCAGGCGCATGATACGCACGCCTTGCGTCGCACGGCCGAGCGCGGGTATATCTTTCAGGCCAAGACGTATCGTCTGACCTTGGCTAGAGATAATGATCACCTCTTGGCCGTCGGTCTCGCTCAGCGTCTTTACTCCAATTAGTTCGCCGGTCTTTGCATTTGTTACAGCAGAACGGATACCAACACCTCCACGAGCGTGTGGTGTAAATTGCGACACTTTTGTCCGTTTACCATAGCCATACTTGCTGATGACAAAGATACTAGATCCCCCTTCTACGATATCCATGCCAATGACATGGTCGCTCGAACGCAACCGTATGCCGCGGACGCCGCGTGATACACGCCCCATCGGACGGACATCTTTTTCGTGGAAACGGATAGCTTGGCCCTGCGCCGTCGATATAATCACTTCATTGTCGCCGGTAGTCATGCGGATCCACTTCAGCTCATCGCCGTCGTCAAGGTTTATGGCGATAAGCCCACTACTGCGCACGTTTTGGTATTGCTCGAACGGCGTCTTTTTGACGACACCGCGGCGCGTGCACATAAACAGGTTGCCTCCATTGGCTTGCTGGTTAACGTTTATAACCGCGCTGACCGTCTCCTCAGGCTGCAATTGGAGCAAATTGACTATTGCTATGCCTTTCGCGTTGAGACCGACCGCCGGTACCTCATAGGTCTTCATGCGGAAAACCCTGCCCTTATTCGTAAAGAAGAGTAAGTAGTCGTGCGTGCTGGCGTAAACAACCTTTTCAATGACGTCCTCTTCGCGTGTCGCCATGCCGCGGCGACCTTTGCCGCCACGCCCCTGTTTCTTGTACTCGGCAATTTGGCTACGCTTGATGTAGTTAGCAGCGGTAAGGGTCACGACAACCTGCTCGTTGGCGATTAGGTCTTCGTCGCTCATTTTGCCCAACTCCGATGCGACAACTTTGGTTCGGCGCTCGTCGCCGTATTGCTTTTTCAACTGTAAAAGCTCGTCTTTGATGATCTTTAATATCTTTTTTTCATCGGCCAAAATAGCTTCCAGGTTGCTAATGACCTTCAACAGCTCAGCCAGCTCATCTTCGATTTTTTGGCGTTCCAGCCCGGCAAGTGTTCGAAGTTGCATAGCCAAAATAGCCTTGGCCTGGATGTCACTTAAGTTAAATTTCGCAATTAAGTTTGCCTGAGCTTCGTCGGTCGTTTCGCTAGCGCGAATAGTTGCGATTACTTCGTCGATGTGGTCAAGCGCGATCTTGAGGCCTTCGAGCACATGGGCGCGTTCGCGTGCTTTGCGCAACTCGAACTCGGTGCGGCGCCGCACCACGCTTCGGCGGTGCTTGATGTGTTCCTGGATGATATCCTGAAGTCCCAGCACGCGCGGCTGGATGCCGTCGACCAAAGCCATCATATTGAAGTGGAATGTCGTCTGTAGCGGCGTCTGCTTGTACAGCTGGTTCAGGAGCTTTTTCGGATACGCGTCCTTCTTAAGGTCAATGACGATCCGCACCGAACCGCGTGAGCTTTCGTCGCGAATATCAGAAATGCCGCCGATTTTCTTGTCTTTCACCAAATCGGCTATCTTGATGACCAACCCTTCTTTGTTGAGGGCGTATGGAATCTCAGTGATGACAATCTGGCTACGACCCTTGGCGTTTTCGACGACTTCGGCAATGCCACGCGTCACCACGCCGCCGCGCCCGACGGCGTATGCCGATCGGATCGAGTCCTTGCCATAAATAACACCGCCTGTTGGGAAATCAGGTCCTTGTACGAATTGAAGCAAGTCGTCGAGCGTTGTATCGTCGTGGTCGATCTGGTATATCGTAGCGTCTACCAGCTCGCCCAGGTTGTGCGGCGGAATATTAGTTGCCATGCCGACCGCGATGCCCATCTGGCCATTTAG
>CAZGPZ010000091.1:0-2236 GCA_964527385.1 uncultured Candidatus Saccharibacteria bacterium
ACCAAAAATACCAGGAATAACACTTCGCCAAGCGGCATCGTCAGTCGCCTTTGCGTGTGGTAATCGTGTTTTCTGCCGACTCGAGATAGCCGTTCAGTTCACCTATCAGTTTCTGGCCGCGCTCGTACTTTTCCAGTGCCTCGTCGACTGCGATATCGCTTGATTGCATGTCGGCCAACAGCTGCTCCAATTCATTCATCATATCCTTGTAACTGCGCTGGTTTGCCATGTCTTTCCCTACTCCGCGACCGCCGTGAAGCTGCCATCGCTTATTTCTATGTTAACTATACCACCCTTGCGTGCATCGCTTGTGTGACGTATAACTTTGCCATCCCGGCGCACAATCGCGTAACCGCGCCTGAGCACCGCCCGGGGGTCCAGCGCCTGAAGCAACTGTTCGCCTGACGCCAAGCGGCTGCGCGCATAAGCGATCTTTGCCTGCATGGCATGACCGAGCTCTGTTGCAACATACAACAATTCGTTCCGGTGTGCCTTGATACTAGCTGATGCGGCTTGCTCTAATTTTTCCCTTGCATGCAAAAGCTCCCGCTTCACCTCGCGCTGGTGCGGCACGAGCAGTTCCGCCGCGTTGCTTGGCGTGCTCGCGCGTTGGTCGGCTGCAAGCTCCGACAAACTAATGTCAATCTCGTGGCCGATAGCGACCAACGTCGGCACGCGGCTGGCAGCCACCGCGCGGGTCACCTGCTCCGTGCTGAACGCGAACAAATCTTCGGCACTGCCGCCGCCGCGCGTGACAACCAGCACATCAGGAGGCTCGGCAAGTTGGTTGAAATACTCTATGGCTCGGGCAATTTGTCCCGGCGCAGCTTCCCCTTGGACTTGCACGTCAACACATTCGATGGCAACGCCGCGCCAGCGTTCGCCCAGGACCTTCGTGAAATCTGCATATGCTGCAGACTCAGTAGAAGTAACCAGCCCGATTTTTTCGGGCGGGTATGGCAACCGGCGTTTGCGCTCCACGGCAAATAATCCTTCTGCTTCCAGCTTTGCTTGCAACAGCTCCGCCGCGCGTTTGATCGTGCCTTCGCCCTCCGGTTGAATATTCGAGGCCGTCACGCTGAAACCGTATAGTGGGTGCAGCCGTGGCATGCCACGGACACGCAGTATCATGCCATCCTCCAGTGGTCCCGTCAGTTGAAAGACGGTCCCGAAGAATTTCACGGACGCGCTATCATCTTTCAGGTCAAAATACACCCACTTGTTCTTGCTCACCCGGAAGTTCGCCAGTTCGCCGCGGATCGTCACGCTCGGGTAAGCGTACTCGAATGTCTGGTTGACCAAGGCGACAAAGTCGCTGACGTCCAAAATAACATCGCCAAACAGCGCCGATTCAGGCATCGCCGACCCCAACTGCCTGCGCTGGGCGATGCAATGCGCGGTGGTACAAGTAATAACCTGGCGGGACCTGCAAGAGCGTGTTAAGTACACGGTACATGACTGTTACCGGCAAGCTCAGCGCGGCCGGCACGCCGGAAGCAACCAGCACGGCCGTCATCAACGCCTCGTATATGCCCGTCCCTCCTGGCAATACTGACACCAGTCCCGCGAAGTTCGCCACCGAATATGCCAAAATGACCGCTCCGATATTCACCCACGACCCGAACGCGATGTAGACCACGTATATCGCGAGTACCTCGGTCGCATTAGCGGTGAATGCCCACCAGAATGGCGCTTTCAATTCACGCCAATGGGATTTCATTAATAGGTAATCTTGATGGAATTCTTCAAACAACGCGGTGGCCTTGGAGTTTTCGAGCGGCTTGGCGCGCAACAGGTGGATAGCACGCAAAAACTTGTTGGCAATCACGGTCACCGCGGCAAGGAATGCATGGATTCGGGCTTGGCTGCCGATCACGTACACGAAAATCGCCGTGCCGAACAAAATCGACGTTGCCATGACGCTGGCGATCAGCACCACGATATCGCTCACCCTTCCCATGACCGCAAGCGACAAGACACCGAAGAGCAAAAGCAACTCAAACGAAACAATGAGCAAGATTAACTTCATTGTCTGGACTAGTGTTGCGCGCGCGGGCTTCACGCCAAAGTCGCGCAGCCGGAACCCGAAATAAGATATGCCGGACACGCCCGCGCTGGGAAAGACATGGCTTACAAAATTCAGCTCGACAGCTATTTTCAAAAGCCCAAAATACGGTAATTTGCCATCCACCGCCGCGAACAGGCGTTGGTACAACTTGGCCTGCGCGTGGTAATT
>CAZGPZ010000092.1:0-2208 GCA_964527385.1 uncultured Candidatus Saccharibacteria bacterium
CCCATGGTCGCCAGGCTACGGGCGGCTGAATGCCACTGGCATTCGCGTTCGAATCCCCGCCACACAACAAATATAAAACGCCCGCCCTAAGGCGAGCCTTTTATATTTGGCGGAGAGAGAGGGATTCGAACCCTCGCGGGGGCTTGCGCCCCCCTAATGATTTAGCAAACCATCCCCTTCAGCCACTTGGGTACCTCTCCTTGTTGGTATCGGCTAGCTTGCCGCTCTGCCTCCTCTAAAATCTTTGAACAGTTAACCAGTTCGTGGGTTTAAAGGTTTTTTGGCTGACCTAATTGTATCGTGCAACTAGTTCTGGTGGAAGGGGTGGGATATCGCGTGGCTTGCGCCCTGCTCCTTCCTGCGATGCTCGGTTATATCAAACATGTTTGATCTACCTGCGCTTCTCGTTCGCCGAACCCTGGTGTATTCGTGCACACACCACGTTCAGCAGGTTTTATTGCCCGCGAATGCGGGCGGCAAAACCTGGCGGAAGGGGTGGGATTCGAACCCACGGTGACATTGCTGCCACGACGGTTTTCAAGACCGTTACCTTAAACCGCTCGGTCACCCTTCCTTGCTGGAACCTGTATCCTTGCCTAGATAACAGGGGTGATTATACCAGTAAATATCCGGCTAGCCAAGCGTTCTTCCTTGTTGGATAATCTCATCCTTTCGATGTACAATAACGCTAATGGATGGGGACGCCAGCTCTGATAATCAAAACATGTATAAGCCCGACGAGGTAGTAACGCCGGATAAGGTGGCTGTTGCTGCCCCAGTGCAAGCCGAACCCTCGGGTAGCTCGCCCCTACCCGCCCAAGGCGTAGCGGCAAACAACACCACCCCAGGAAGCATAGAAGATGCCAGCTCCCCGGACGCGATCCGCTGGACGGCATCGGAATTCATCGCGCATAGCAAAAGTGCCAACTGGTACCTGCTTCTTGGATTGGCTGCGGTATTGATCGCGACAATAATATGGCTCCTGACAAGAGATTGGTTCGCGACCGGCGCCGTCGCTGTTGGCATATTGCTGTTATTCGTCTATGCCGGCAGGCAACCCCGCCAGGAGCAGTACATGCTTGACGGCTACGGCATTACCATCGGCGGGCGCCACCATGCATTCAGTGAGTTCCGCTCGTTTGCCGTCATTCCCGAAGGTGCGTTCATGAGCATAGAATTCACGCCGCTCCAGCGGCTCGCGACTTACACGACTGTCTACTGCGCGCCAGACGACGAAAGCCGTATCGTGGCGCTGCTTAGCGAGCACTTGCCCATGTCGGAACCACACGCAAGCCTGACAGACAGCCTCATGCGCCGTATTCACTTCTAACGAGCTGCTGGAGCGAGAGTCAGCGGCGGGAAGCAAGTTGGTGTTCTTTGGCGTTCAGTTTGTGCTCCATGCGCCGAAGGAACCGTTGGCGCCGCTCGCGGCTATCCCACTTGTCGAAACTTTCCATCAAAGCGTCTTCGTCGTAGTACATAAGCTACCCCCTGCTTAAGTGACAACTCCATAGTACGCAAGTTCCCTAAGGTTGGCTGTAAACAATCTCACCTAACCAGCGTAGCCCAGGCATGGGTTAGGCGGTACAATGTATGCAAGGTACTATGATAAACCCACTTTCTGTGACTGACCGCCTGGTTATGTGGCTCGATGCTGTGCAGCGCCGTCATAAGCCTGTTGGTTTTATCTATGCTGTTATCAGGAAATACATGGATGACGAGGCCGGTCATCGGGCGGCGCTGCTCGCATACTACGGGTTTCTGTCTATATTCCCCTTGCTTCTCGTGTTGACGAGCATTTTCAAGCTGATCCTGCACAACAATACCGAACTTGGCGATGAATTTATCCATAACGCGGTTACGTATTTGCCAACGATCGGCCGTGACCTCCAGGCGAATATCCATAGCTTGGGGCGGACCGGTGTCGCGCTGGTAGTTGGTATCCTGCTGACCTTGTTCGGCGCGCGCGGCGTGGCTGACGTGCTCCGGGGCAGTATCGACCATATTTGGCAGGTGCCATATGCACTGCGGAGCATATTCCCGGTGTCGCTGCTCCGCAGCATGGCTATTTTGGTCGTAGGCGGGCTGAGCTTGGTTGGGGCTCCCATCCTGTCGGGCTATACCGTGGTATTGGGTAATAACTGGCTTGCAAGCCTTGCGTCGGCGCTCGTCATCACCGGCGTGCTGTTCTGGGTGATCATATACGTG
>CAZGPZ010000093.1:0-1870 GCA_964527385.1 uncultured Candidatus Saccharibacteria bacterium
GCGATGATCGCGAACATGCGCCGGCGCTGCGAAAACGCTGTTGCGTCGTTGGTATGGACGAGTTCTGCTTTTTCGTTGGCACGCTTGGTGCGGGTCTTCAGGCGCCTGCTCTGATAATCAGTCATGTAGTCGGCGGTATGCGTTTCCAGGTATCGGCCATTGCCGGGCAGCCAAACTTCGACATCGACGCCAACGGCGTTCGGTTTCCCGATGTCATACGTACATTTCTGGAGCACTCGATATGGCAAGCCTAGCTGCTGCATCAGGTGTTCCTGGAGCGCACAGGCGAGCTTGTGCTCGTCCAAACCCGTCTCGCCAGTCGAAAAGATCTCCATTTCCAGCTTGTCGAACTGGTGCATCCGGATGATACCTTCGGTATCTTTACCATACGAACCCGCTTCGCGGCGGAAGCTGGTAGCGTAACCGATGTAACGAATCGGCAGTTCCGCTTCCGGCAGCACTTCGTCCATGTACATCGGCCCGAGCGTATGCTCGGCGCTGCCCTCCAGCCACAAATCATCTTCGGGCTGGCCGACTTTGTAGCGTTCTTCGCGCGGCTCTAAACGGTCCATAGCGGCGTACACTTCCGTGCGCAAGAGCAACGGCGGCAGCACCGGCGTGAACGGCTTGGGGCTAATGTGCAACCCATTTGCCTCAATCAACCTCGCCAGCAATGCCTCATTCGTCAGTTCCTGGATAACGAACTGGATAATCGCGAACTGCAGCCGGACAAGGTCTCCCTTGATATACGCGAACCGGCTGCCGGTTACCTTGCCCGCGCGTTCCTTGTCAATCAGCCCGCGGGTTTCTGCCAACTCCCAATGGGTCTTGGGCTGAAAATTGAACGTGGGTTTCTGCCCAACCTCTTTAATAACCACGTTTTCGTCTTCACTTGCGCCGACCGGCACGTAATCCAGTGGCATGTTGGGCACCTGCAGGAGCAGCGCCTCGTATTCTTCGCTGGCTGCTTTCAGGCCGGATTCCAGGCGCGCAAGGTCTTCTTTGATCTGGCGCCCGGCCGCAAGCTGTTCTTCGCTTGGCCGCTGGCCGTTCGACGCGCCTGCCTGGGCATTACGGCGCTGTCGCAACTCCTCTATTTGGGTTAATTGCGCGCGGCGTTGGGCATCAAGGCCAAGGAGTTTTTGGACGTCAACCGGGTATCCTTTTTGCTTTGCTTTTTCAGCGACGAGCTCAGGGTTATCACGGATAAATTGTATGTCAAGCATGGCTTTCGCCTTTCAGGTTAATTTCGTACATAAAAGTTGGTTAGTCAGGAATAGTGCCGGCCCAGGGCCGATGAGCGCAATGCCGGCACGAGAAAGTAAATAGCACGTATCATTGCTGCACATTATAACAGACGAAGTCCCGGCATGTATGTCATACTAATGCCATTATGCGTATGCTTGGCATTGTCTTCTCCGGCAGGTTGCGGACAGTTTTGTTGGTCTTGCTCGGAGCGTGGACCGCTTTGCTGCTGGCAAGCATGTCGCAGCAGGTTGTCGGTTCATATATGGCAGGCCAGGGTTTCGATACGCAATTGTCGTCGTTTTGGATTATCAGCTTGGGATTTTTCCTTCCTTATTTTTTGGTCGTCGCCTGCATGCTGCGCGCGCTCGCTGCACGCCTGGCCTTCTATCACCTAGCCAAGCGCCAGGTCGTCATCGCCGAGTACCAACCGCCAGCGGTTTTGACGCCCTTGGAAGCGGGGCTGCTGATCGACAACGTCTTCGGCCTGCCTGAGCTCGCGGCGGTCCTGAAGCGGCTCGAGCTCGATGGCTACATCGCCCTGCACGATGAGCAATTCAACTTGACGATGACGCTTCTAAAAGTCGATGGCATGGGCGCGCCAGAACGCCTGTTCGTCAACGGA
>CAZGPZ010000094.1:0-1656 GCA_964527385.1 uncultured Candidatus Saccharibacteria bacterium
GGAACCATGCCGTCCAGTCTCTTCCCTCGGCTGGAACTCGCTCAGTAACTACGTGATGTGTACCGAGCGCCCACTCCTGTGACGAGACCCCATCCAAGGCTTGTCGGTTGAGTACCTGGACGCGTGCGCCCGCCGAATCAGCAATCTCGTAGACAGCACAATCATAATCTACGTACATGCCATTGCGAAAATGTGCGTTGCTAACATAATCTTTTTCACCCCAATGCGCAATAAGAACAACGTCGCCACTTTGGGCGGCAGCCCGAACAGCCTCCAATAAAGCGCTAGATTGTTCTTCTAGTGATGGCTGGTCCTCAAGACTGTGATCACTGGCACGAGCAACATTCTCGTCATCTACAAATTCTCGCGTCATGTCAACTCCTCGACTTAAGATATGATCAGTAATATATAACGAACACGGCATTTATGCAATCCCATGGTGATGCACCCTGAGAAAATAACCAATTTAGCACTCTTGACTGCCGAGTGCTAATCGAATACTATTGATGTAATGGCTTGCAGCGCGGATGGCAGCCAAAAGCTCACTGATAACTTCACCGAAATCTGCTATACGTTATCACTAGAGGTAAAAGGTTCGCAGTAGATAAGAGGAGAAAAGCAACTATGATGCCAAGCTCACCCGACTTCCAAGAATTTTTGAACCATTTGACCGGCAATGCACTGCAAAGCTTGAAGCACGCCGACGCAATCGCGCGTTCGTTCGGCAGCGCCTATATCGGCACAGAACACCTGCTGTTGGGTGTCCTGGCCCAGGAGAGCAGCATGGGCGCGAAGATCTTGGAACAAGCTGGCGTGACGCTCGACCGCGCTCGTTTGGCACTGAACCTGACGCCAAAGACGCTGGTTATCAGCATGGGCGCGAAGGGTTTGTCAGAAACCGCTAAGCTGACTTTGCGCATGGCGTACGATGTCGCACAGGATTATGGGCAGGAGTTCTGCGGCACGGAACACATTTTATATAGTATTTTGAGCCAGAAAAACGCCCGTGCTACGCGGCTGCTACGCGATATGAACACCGACGTCGACGCGCTGACGAACGAGCTGGAGCAATTCCTGAACCGCCAACAATACGATGAGAATGATCATAACGATGCCGATACGCTACGTCGTGGTGGCAAGAAGAGCCGCAAATCGGCGCTCGACTTCTTTGGAACCGACTTGACCGCCCAGGCGCGCGCCGGCAAGCTTGACCCGGTCGTGGGCCGCGAAAACCAGATCCGCCGCGTTATAACTATCCTGAACCGCCGGACGAAGAACAACCCGGTGCTTATCGGCGAACCTGGTGTCGGCAAAACGGCGATTGTCGAAGGGCTAGCGCAGCGCATTATCAACGAGGACGTGCCGGACAGCCTAATCGACAAACGCATCGTCATGCTCGACCTGGCCGGCATGATTGCTGGGACGAAATACCGCGGCGAATTCGAGGAGCGGCTCAAGAAAATCTTGGCTGAGCTGGAAAAAGACAAAAGCACGATTATCTTCATCGATGAACTGCACACTATCGTGGGTGCCGGCGCCGCCGAAGGCGCCATGGATGCGGGCAACATGTTGAAGCCATCATTAGCACGCGGGAAAATCCAGGTTATCGGTGCCACTACGACCGCCGAATATACCAAGCATATCGAGAAAGACGCC
>CAZGPZ010000095.1:0-1646 GCA_964527385.1 uncultured Candidatus Saccharibacteria bacterium
GAATTCATCGACGATCACGACTTCCCCGTCCTTGGTCACGACATAATCTTTGTCAAGCTTGAACAGTGCGTGAGCGCGCAGTGCCTGCTGCAAGTGGTAGATAGTACGGATGTTTTCGCTGCCGTAAAGGTTATCGATGCCGAGTGTTTTCTCGATCTTCTCAACGCCAGCGTCAGTCAGGATCACCGTCTTGCGTTTCTCGTCCGTTTCAAAATCCTTGTCCTTCACCAGTTGGCGAACAACTTTGGCGAACTGCGCGTACGCAGCCCCGCTCGTCACGCTCGGCGCGGAGATAATCAACGGCGTGCGGGCTTCATCGATGAGGATCGAGTCGACTTCGTCGACGATTGCGAAGTGAAGGTCACGCTGGCGCAACTGGTCAGTTTCGCGCACCATGTTGTCGCGCAAATAATCGAAGCCGAATTCGTTGTTCGTGCCATAGGTGATGTCCGCGGCGTACGCGTCCTGGCGGCTGCATGGCTTCAGGTGACGAAAGCGCTCGTCGTCGTGTTCATTGTTGGTATAAGCAGGGTCATAGATGAATGATTGGTCGGCCATGATGACCGCCACGCTCAGTCCCAAAAAGTCATAAATCTGTCCCATCCAGCCTGCGTCGCGCTGTGCCAAGTAATCGTTGACCGTCACGGAGTGTGCACCCTTGCCTGTCAGGGCATTCAAGCAAAGTGGTAGTGTAGCTACCAATGTCTTGCCTTCGCCGGTTTTCATTTCAGCGACATTGCCCTCATGGAGCACGATACCGCCCATTAACTGCACGTCGAAATGGCGCTGCTTGAGCGTCCGCGTGGCGACCTCGCGCACGAGCGCAAACGTATCAGGCAAAATGGCGTCCAGCGACTCTTTGGCAAGCTGAGCCTTGAGAACCTCCGCCTGCTTGCGCAAGCTTGCATCGGTCATTTTAGCGTACTTTGGCGCCAGCTCGTTGATGACTTTCACGCGTTTTTTCAGGCGCTTAATGGTCTTGGCTTGCGGGTCGCCTAGGATTTTTTTGAACACAATATTCATACTCGCATCATCTCCCCAAGTTCAGTTGTTCGGTGGTTCCGATTCGTACATATTGTACCGTTTTATCCCGGACAATGCGAATACTTTTCACTGGCGTTTGCCAAGTTTGCGAGCCAGGCGGGCAAAAATATGCTGGCTGCGTTCGCCGCTTGGCAGCTGGTCTTTGTAGCGTTTGATCTGCTGTTTCAGCTTGCTTTCTATGATGTCGAGCGCCGCGTAGACCGTCGTCCCAGATTCCGTGAGCATGATCGTCTCCCTGGGCAGCGACAGCTTAGCTTCGCATTCCGGCATCAGCCGGCCCTCATGTTTCGTTTCGCGCAAGCGGATTTGCAAGTGGGCACTATCGCGGGCATGCCGGGGAATATAGCGGTCGATGTGACCCAGCTTCTTTGTAATATCTGCCTGCAACCGGTCGCTCAGCGCATAGTGCACGCCGATGATGTCAAGCTTTTGTATCATGTTTCCCTCCTTTGTTGCCGCGAACCAGCACGCCATGCTTGGTCGTACTTAATATATTGTAACGCTCCGGGAAATTAAATTTCTGTGGTGCCGTTCATATATGGCAGCAGGGCTTCAGGGACGCGGATACGACCATCGGCAGTTTGGTAATTTTCGATGATCGC